>DASPXY010001064.1:0-3005 GCA_035637055.1 Gemmataceae bacterium
GGTTATCGATGAGGTGTTCAAGCAGTCGAAGTGGCGCTACGTCCGCTACGACAAGCGGAACCCGTCGTCCGAAAAGGAGGATCCAGCCGTGCCACGAACGAAGAAGTCCAAGCCTGCCCCTACCCCGCAACCGGAACCGCCGACGCCCGCCGCGAATGGCCCCTTGGGGGATGTCCTTACGCTTGCCGAGGCGGCCGCGTACCTGCGCCTCCCGGAAAGGGAAGTGATCGCCGCCGCCGCTTCTCAGGGATTGCCGGGCCGACTGGTGGGTGGAGAATGGCGTTTCCTGAAGACCGCTATTCAGCAGTGGTTGAGCGTGAGCCAGCCAACTGCCGAGATGCGGAAAGCGGCGATTCTTCAGCTGGCCGGGAAGTGGAAGGACGACCCGGACGCGGAGTGGATCCTTGAGGACGCCATGCGACGTCGGGGAAGGCAGCCCGGACCTGACGGTACCTATGCCGGGTATCGCCCGGCCGAATAAGGGGACGGTTCATGTACGTCCTCGACACCGATACCCTCACGCACTTGATCCGCGGGCATCCGCGAGTCGTCGAACGGGCGACCCCGGTCGCCGCCGACATCTTCATCACCGTCGCGACCCGGATCGAACAGCTTCGCGGCCGATTCGATGCCGTATTCAAGGCGGAGAATGGGGAAAAGCTGCTCCAGGCTCAGCTCCGGTTGATCGAAGCCGACAACGACCTGAGCCGAATACCCATACTGCAGATTGACCCTACGGCGGCCGTCGAGTTCGACAAACTCCTGCAGAACAAAAAGCTCAAGAAGATCGGCCGCGGCGACCTGCTCATTGCGAGCATCGTCCTGGCAAACCGGGCCACGCTCGTCACCCGGAACCTGAAGGACTTCCGCCAGGTGCCGGGCTTGCAGATTGAGAACTGGGCCGATTAAACTCGTCGGACAGGTGAGGAGCCGTCCTACAGCGCGTCCGGAACAGAGGAGGGCCACAATGGCAGCGAAGTTTGAACTCGACAGCAAGTTCCAGCCCGCCGGCGACCAGCCACAGGCCATCGCGAAGCTCGAAACCGGCTTCCGCGATGGTAAGCCCTGTCAAATACTCATGGGAGTTACAGGGTCCGGTAAAACATTTTCCGCGGCCAACGTGATCGCGCGCCTCGGCAAGCCGACCCTGGTTCTCTCGCACAACAAGACCCTCGCCGCCCAGCTCTACAAGGAGTTCAAGGGCTTTTTCCCACGCAACGCCGTCCACTACTTCATCAGCTACTACGACTACTACCAACCGGAAGCCTACATCCCGCAGCGCGACATCTACATCGAGAAGGATGCCCAGGTCAACGAGAACATCGACCGCCTGCGCCTGGCCGCCACCAGCGCCCTCGTCAGCCGCGAGGACGTCGTCATCGTCGCCAGCGTTTCGTGTATCTACGGCCTCGGTTCGCCCAGCGATTACAAGGCCATGATGGTCCGCGTCGTCAAGGGCGAAACCCTCGACCGCGATCAACTGCTATTAAAGCTCGTCGATATCCAGTATCAACGCAACGATACTGCCTTCGAGCGCGGCAAGTTCCGAGTCCGCGGCGACGTCGTCGAGGTCTGGCCCGCTTCGGAAGAGATCGCCCTGCGCATCGAACTCTTCGGCGACGAGGTCGAGCGTCTCGCGATCATCCATCCGCTCACCGGCGCCACCCTCCGCGAACTCGAAGACCTGTACGTCTATCCGGCCAAGCACTTCGTCACGCCGGAGGACCGCATCCGTACCGCGGTCGAGGGCATCGGCAAGGAACTCGAGGAGCGCCTCGCCCAGTTCCGCACCCAGGGCAAACTGCTCGAAGCCCAGCGACTCTCCGCCCGCACGCGCTTCGACATGGAAATGCTGCAAGAGGTCGGCCACTGTCCCGGCATCGAGAACTATGCCCGCTGGTTCAGCGGCCGCAAGGCGGGCGAGCCGCCCTATACTCTCATCGACTTCTTCCCCGACGACTTCCTGATGATCGCCGACGAGTCGCACGTGACGCTGCCGCAGATCCGCGCCATGTTCGCCGGCGACCATAGCCGCAAGGTGACCCTCGTCGAGCACGGCTTCCGTCTGCCCAGCGCCCTCGACAATCGGCCGCTGCGCTTCGACGAGTGGGAGAAGCGCGCCAAGCAACTGCTGTGCATGTCGGCCACGCCCGGGCCTTACGAACTGGAGCGCACCGGCGGCGAGGTGGTTGAGCAGGTGATTCGACCGACGGGCCTGGTCGATCCGTTGCTGCACGTCAAGCCGGCCCGCGGACAGGTGGCCGATTTGCTTGAAGAGATCAAGAAACGCGCGGCGAAGAACGAGCGCGTGCTGGCGACCACATTGACCAAGCGGCAGGCGGAGGATTTGAGCGCCTACTTCCGCGACGCCGGGCTGCGCTGCAAGTGGCTGCACTCCGAACTCGACGCCCTTGAGCGCGTGAAGATCCTGCGCGAGCTGCGCCAGGGCGCTTTCGACGTGCTGGTCGGCGTCAACCTGTTGCGCGAGGGACTTGATCTACCGGAGGTCTCGCTTGTCGCTATTCTCGACGCCGACAAGGAGGGCTTCCTGCGCAGCGGCACGTCGCTGATCCAGACGATCGGCCGCGCCGCCCGCAACGTCAACGCCGAGGTGATCCTCTACGCCGACAAGGTGACCGACTCCATGAATCTGGCCATCGAGGAGACGAACCGGCGGCGCGCGGTGCAGCTGGCGTACAACGCCGAGCACGGCATCACGCCGGAGAGCGTCAAGTCAAGTATCGACAACAGCATCGAGGACGCCATCGCGGCCCACAAGTTGACGCAGGAGGCCGCCGGGTTGCCGGCGGAGGAATACGTCACCGAGGAGTACATCGAGCAGCTGCACAAGGAAATGCTGGAGGAAGCGGATCGTCATAATTACGAGCGGGCCGCCCAGCTGCGCGACCTGATCCGTGAGTTGAAGGGAGAGGCGGTCGCGGCGCCGCAGGTCAAGAAGGGGCGCGGCCGGCGGAAGGGGTGACCGCGTTCCTGCTTGTCGGTTA
>DASPXY010001065.1:0-2742 GCA_035637055.1 Gemmataceae bacterium
CATACGCCGGGTGACTGGACTACGATGAGGAAGGCCGAAAGATCGCCCGGCTGCTCAAACCAGCGCTTGGCATCGATGCCGAGGTGTTCTACTTCTGCTGGGCCACCGAGGAGTATGAGTTGGTCCGCTGATCACTGGGCCATGCGTTCCAGGATATGACGGGGTGCTCGTCATGCAACTGCACACGGGTCAGATCCTTCGCCTCCTCGACGCCGAACAGCGGACTCTCGGCGAAGTGACGGTCGAAGGGAACGAGAACGAACTCGTCCTCGGCAGGTTCGTCCCGGCAGCAGCCTTTGCCGCCGTGGCGGATCGCTTTCGCGCCTTCGAGGAGGCCGCCAACGCACAGGCCCTCAGCGCGATTGATGAACTCGATGCTGCGATCGCGGCCCTTGGTCTGTCCCTGGTCTCGGTCGAAGGCAACCAGCAGATCCACGCCCAGGATGTTCAGATCTGGAGTGACGGCGGGATCTCGTTTCGCCTTGCGAGTCGCCCTCCGACAACACTCAATGGCAGTCAGGGCGTTGCTCAACCGGTTCGGTCGGCGGGGGAATGACGGCCCTGACGGGCCGTTGCCAAAGCCGTACAACGTAGGCCAGGGAGGGCTTGTCATGACCACGGTTGCCACGGTTGTCGATTTCCTCAAGCAGTTCGCCCCGACTGACCTCGCCGCCGACTGGGACAACGTCGGCCTGCTGCTCGGCGATACCGCCGCCCCGGTCCAGCGCGTCATGACCTGCCTCACCCTCAGCCCCGACGTTGCCGCCGAGGCCGTCGAGTCGGGCGTCCAGTTGATCGTCACCCATCACCCCATTCTCTTCCGCGCCGTCAAGCGCCTAACCACGGCCACACCGGAAGGCCGCACCTTGCTCGCCCTCATTCGTGGCGGCGTGGCCGTCTACAGTCCACACACCGCTCTCGACA
Organism: Gemmataceae bacterium; assembly: GCA_035637055.1. Classification (GTDB taxonomy): domain Bacteria; phylum Planctomycetota; class Planctomycetia; order Gemmatales; family Gemmataceae; genus DASPXY01. Next base: position 925 of record DASPXY010001065.1, read on the forward strand.
ACACCGCCGGCGGCATCAACGACCTGCTGTCGCGGCGCCTCAACCTCGTCGAGGTCGGTCCGCTGCGGCGACGCGAGGGGCCGCGACAGTGCAAGATCGTCGTCTTCGTGCCGGACAAGGATCTCACCCGCGTCAGTGACGCCCTGTTCGCCGCCGGGGCTGGACAGATCGGCCAGTATAGCGAGTGCAGTTTTCGCCTATCCGGCACGGGTACTTTCTTTGGCTCCGATGCGACCAACCCGACCGTCGGCCAGAAAGGGCGACGCGAAGAGGTCAGCGAGTGGCGCCTGGAGGCGGTCTGTCCCGAGACCGCCGTTGAGCAGGCCGTTACCGCCATGCGCCGGGCGCACTCCTACGAAGAACCGGCCTACGACGTCTATTCGCTACGACCGGCGCGGTCGCCGTTGGGCGAGGGACGCGTCGGCCGCCTGCCGCGACCTATTCCTCTCGCGGAATTCGCCGAGACCGTCAAAACCGCCCTCGCCGCGAAATGCGTGCAGACCGTCGGCGAGTTGACCCGTTCCGTCGAGCGCATCGCGATCGTGTGCGGCGCCGGCGGCGAGATGTTCAGCGACGCCGTGCGCGCCCGCGCCGACGTCTTCCTCACAGGCGAGATGCGCTTTCACGATTACCTCACAGCGCTCGCCCAAGGTGTGGCCCTGGTGCTGCCGGGCCATTACGCCACGGAACGCTGCGGTATTGAGGAGTTGGCCGCCCTGCTTCAGGCAAAATGGGCCGACCTTGAGGTCTGGGCAAGCCGGCGTGAGCGCGACCCCATCAACTGACGACCATTCCCAACTTTTCTTCCATCCAGAGCGTTTTCTACAATTCGGGCTTGACCGATTGTAAAAAAGCAGTCCGTAGCACGTCCCTCAGAGAAAGCAAGCCCGATTGCGTGGCATGCTGCAAAAGCCGGTCTGGCCGTGCGTTAGGGTTCGTCCAGCGGAAAAAGCACCTCCCTCGGACATCTGGGCACTGGAATTGCAGATGGACAAGCCGTCGAACCGACGAACTTTAAGAACGCTTTGCTCTGTCGCGAACCCCTCCCCCCAAACCCCTCCCCGAAACGGAGAGGGGGAGGAAGAAGGATTGTGTCTCTTGCTCCCCCTCTCCGTTTCGGGGAGGGGGTTGGGGGAGGGGTTCGCGATAAAGCTAGAACGCTTTTCCGCTGCCGAGCGGAGGGCAACTGCCGCAGGATGCGGCGGGGACACCGATGGACAAGGAGCCGTCCATGAAGAGGCGTGGTTTGTTTCTGGTAACCTTGGTAACCTTGTTGTTCAGCGGCATCTGCATGGCGCGGGCTGGCTGGTTCAACGGACCACCCTCGGGGCGCTCCGCGGCGCGTCTGACCCAGGCGCGCGGTCAGGCCAGGGCGTTCGACCCGATGGCCAGTCAGGCGGCCTGGCGTTATCGCCGCGGCCAGCCGTCGAACTGGCGCTCGGTATTGCTGTATCGTTGAGTGACTTTATCCGTGTGGCACCGCCGCACTTCTCTCTCCTCCAACAGACAAAGGAGTAAGCGCATGACTCACACCGAACACACACGGTTTGCGATGAGCCCCCTTGCGGTCGAACACGGTCAAGCGCCCTTCCATACCGACGCGGATTCGGTTGCCCCCAGCCCGCTCGCGGGCGAAGCCGGCGACGCCACCAACTGGGAAAGTGCCTGGATCGACCTCGGCGGCGAAGGCTAACGGGTTCCCCCGACATTTTCCCTCGCATGTAGACTGTCCGAGAAAACCAAGCCAGCCCCACGGGAACCTGGCGGCGCCAGCGAGGAATTCCTCGCTGGCGCCGCCAGGTTCCCGTGGGGCTGGCT
>DASPXY010001066.1:0-5247 GCA_035637055.1 Gemmataceae bacterium
CTGATGGTGTTGGCTCATAACCTGCTCACCCTCCTCCACGAGGAGACCAAGGCCAAAGCCGCTGCCGCCGCAGCCGCCGCAGCCGTAAACGCAGCTCAGATCGCCACCTAAAAGCTGGACGATCTCTGAAGGCGGGACTACGAACGCTCGCTGAAAAGGGTGTGCCATGAGAAGACTCGGTTTCCTGCTCGCCGGCGCTCTCCTGATAGTGGGCTGCACGAGCACGAGCGAACCGGCGAGCAAGTTGACCGCGTACACCGAGGCCTTCGGTTACGCGAAGGCCCTTGAGGTCGCGAAGAAGGAGAACAAGCGGCTGTTCATCGACTTCTCGGCGACCTGGTGCGGTCCGTGCCAGCAACTCAAAAAGACCCTGACCGATCCGCGCGTCGCACGGGCACTTCAGGATTACGTCATTCTGCTGATCGATGTGGACAAGGATCCAAAACTGACGGCACAGTTCAACGTGGGCCCGATCCCGGCGTATTTCGTGGTGGACGGTGATGGCCAGTGGCAGAACCTCGGGACAGGCTACAAGGACGTCGCTCAGTTTCTGGCCTGGTTGAAGCAGGGCGGTTCGGGAGGATGAGCCGATTTTTTTCTCCCAGCCGCTGCGGCGTGAGCTATAGTTTCACCGGAGAGCAAATCGCGTCTCGCCCGCACAGCCGGAGATCCTCATCGTGGATACCGATTCAATCCCCCCAACCGCTGACCGTCCCTGTCCGCTCGCCTTCATCGTGACCCCCGCCTTCGTCGGCGGCCTGGTCTGGCTGTGCGCCATGCTCGCACGCATGAGCCCTTGAAGCAACTGCGCCGTCGCGCTCCCCTCGGATCGTTTCTTTTAACCGAAGCATCCTCTCTTTTGTCTTTGATCCTCTCCGGGTCGTTCTGTCCCTGCCCATTCGCTGCCGAATTCTCCCGCCGCCGCAAGAGTGGTCTGCCGCGCACGAATAAAGATGCGGAAGGTGAACCCGCCACTCCCAGGCGGTGTCCCTCTGCCGGCCGTCGCAACACGTCGGCCTGCAACGCCCCCTTTCAAAAAGGACAAGAACGACCATGAATCTCGACGAACGGAAGGTGCGCGTCTCGCAGTGGATGGTGCTGAACAATGGCCTCTATCAGGTCTGCGGTCAAACCCTGCCGCAACTGCCAGCCGGCGCCTATACCTGCTCGCTCGACTGCTACGGCAATCCGCTCTTCCAGGCGAAGGAACTGCACGTCGATGAGCTGATCGACTTCACCGACAGTCTGTCGGCGCGGATTCTCGGGGAAGTGTCGCGGTTCTGGCAACTCGGCGAGCGCTTCAAGAAGTTCGGTTTCCTGCACCGCCGCGGCTACCTGTTCTACGGCAAGCAGGGCAGCGGCAAGTCGTCGCTGGTCCACCAGATCGTCGCCCGCATCACCGCGGCCGGCAACCTGGCGCTGTTCTGCGAGCAGCCGAATGTGTTCGTGACGTGTGCGTCGCGCTTCCGTCAGGTCGAGCCGGAGCGGCCGATGGTGTGCATCTTCGAGGATATCGACGCCATTATCGCCGCCTATGGCGATAGCGATTTGCTGCAATGGCTCGACGGCAATCAGCAGGTCGATCAGGCGGTGAACATCGCGACGACGAACTATCCGGAGAAGCTGGATCGGCGCATCATCGCGCGGCCGCGGCGCTTCGACCGCATCCTGCGCATCGACGCGCCCGAGGATCGGCTGCGGGCCGCGTACTTCGCGCGGAAGCTGCCGGAGCAGACGGCGGCGGAGCGGCAGCACTGGGTGCGGCTGACGGACGGCCTGTCGTTCGCGGCACTGGCGGAGCTGATCATCAGCGTCCACTGCCTGGGCAACGACCTCGACGAGACCGTCGCGCTGCTCAAGAGCCTCGACGCGGACACGCCGTCGAGCACGGAATACTTCCTGGGCGGCGTCGGCCCCGTGCCGGCGGTGGCGTGACCATCGGGCGCAACGAAAAGGGCCGCGGTCATACGTATGACCGCGGCCCTTTTCTTTTCCTACTCTCACGTCTCAACGAGGAATCGGCGGCAGCTCGCCCTGGAAGATCTGCTCTTCCTGCTCGTTGATGATGATCCGCGGCGTGATCAACAGCAACAGGCTTTGCGTCTCCCGCCCGTAACCGACGTTCCGAAACAGTCGGTTGACGTAGGGGATTTTGCTCAGGATCGGCGGGCCAAACTCGTTGCGACCCTCTGCGAGCTTCGTGCCCCAGCACAGGACCGCCGTTTTGCCGTCGGCGACCTGGAACGACTTGTCCACAGTCATCGTCTTGAACGCGGGCTGTTGCACAAACTGCTGGACAGGCACCACAGACTCCTGGCCCTTCTTATCCACCTTGACGCTCAGGTGCGTGGTCACCGGGACGATGGGCACCACCGCGGACTCCAGATCCGTCATCTTCGCCTGGAAGTTCATCAGCACGAAGCGTCGGTCAGCCGAGATCACCGGCTGGACCGAGAAGCGGAACCCAGTCTCAAAGGCCTCATTCTTCGGCAGGACGATCACCTGATCCCCCTCCCGAACCATCTTCAGGCCCGTTACGAAGTGATGCGTCTCCGTGATGTTCACGTTCGCCTTCTGGCCGTTGAACACCGTCACCTTGGGGGCTTGCAGGATGTTGGTCCGCCGATCCCCCTGGGCCGCTTCCAGAAACATGTACAGTTGCTTCTCATCGAGAAAGCTCAGCCCCTGCAACCTGGACAGGCAGGCGCTCTCGGATTCTTTGATCGAGGTTTCGGGTTCGGCAGCGTGCGCTGACTCCGCCGGGTTCAGGTTGACCTCGAAGTCCACCCCGATTCGTTCGAAGAACGCCTGCGAGACACTCACGAGGCGGATCTCCACCGCCACTTCCAGATCCTGCAAGCGTCGCAGGGCCGCAAGCAGATCCTGGATCTGCTCCTGAATGTCCGGAGTCTGATTGACCACGAGCGCCAGGCCCAGCGGGAAATACTGAATCGTGCCCTTGCCGCCCTGATCGGCCCAACTCTGCGGCTCGATGGTCTGCATGATCAACTTGATGAGCGCTTCCTCGCAGGTTGTCCCGGGCTTGTGGTTGGCGGCGACCTCGGCGTCCTGCCGGCAGAAGGCGGGCAGCAGTGAACCGCTGCCGGAGCCAATCGGCACCACGAGATCAGCGACGGGATACGTTACCGTCCTGAGTTTGCCCCTGGCGTACTCCTGCGTGGTGATTTGCAGGATCTCGTCCTTGATGACGTAGCTCAGGTGGGTCGAATGGAGCAGGAGGGCCAGCGCCGACTTGAGAGAGACGTTCTCGACCTTGATCGTAACTGGGCGGTCGAGATTGACGCCTCCTTCTTCCATGCTGTCGTCCGGAACGATGGTCACCCCGCTCATCTCCTCCAAAGCCTCCAGGATGTGGCGAAGCGGGGTGTCCTGGAAGTCCAGGCTGACCGGGGCGAGCAGTTGGTTCGCGATGACTTCTTGTGAGTATTCTTCCCGGGCAGCCTCCGCGCAAGACCTGGCAGGTTTGGGGGACAATTCAAAGAGGTGGCTACGGGAGGAATCAGAGCCTTGTCGCAAAGGGGGGCACGGCAGCGGGGCGGGTGGGTTCTGGGCGCCCCAGGCGGTGCCGACACCGAGGCCCAGAAGGACCGCGGCGGCTGTTAGCGGGTTCGTTCGGGTCATGCGTTTTGCCTCCGTGAGTTCCGATGCGGTTCGGACACGCAACGGGCCATAGCACAACGCCGTCCCCCTGTCAGCACGAAGTCCCGGGGCGCCGCTAATGAACTGCCCACACGAGGGAAAGGGGTGAACGAGCGGCGGGGTTTATCCCCGCCGGCCAGACGGCGGGGATAAACCCCGCCGCTCGTACGGACAAGTCGGACGGGTGTGCGTCATTTTTTTGCTTGCGAACGGCACGGCCTTTGGATACGTTAAACATCGTCCCATACGCCCCCCCGCCTGAATCCCTGCCTGTTGCATGAGGCTCGCCAATGTTTCGCATCGTCACTACCACCGCGGTTCTGCTGTTCGCGCTCGTCGCCCCGCGCTTGACGGGCACCGAGCCAGCGCCCGCGTTGCTGCCGCCGGATCGGCCGATCGAGCAGGCGGTCGATCACTACCTCGCCGCCGGCATGAAGGCGGCCAAGGTGCAGCCGGCCCCCGCGGCCGACGACGCCGCTCTGCTGCGCCGGCTGACGCTCGACCTCAATGGGCGTATCCCCACGGTTGCGGAACTCGCCGACTACCTCGCCGATAGCGCCCCCGACAAGAAAATCCGCCTCGTCGAGCGGCTCCTCGCCTCGTCGGCCTTCGTCCGCCATCAGGCTCAGGAGTTCGCCACGATGCTTCAGCCCGACGCTCCCGAGATGCGCCGCGGCCAGAAAAAATCGGCCTTGCGCGACTACCTGCAGATGGCCCTCGCCGAAGACCGGCCGTGGGATCGCATCTTCCGCGAGCTGATCCTGCCCGACGAGGCCGACCCGAAACAGCGCGGCGCCGGCGACTTCCTGCGTGGCCGCCTCAAAGACCTCAACCGCCTGACCGTCGAGGTCAGCACCGCCTTCTTCGGCGTCAACGTGAGCTGCGCCCAGTGCCATGACCATCCGCACGTCCACGACTGGAAGCAGGACAATTTCTATGGCATGAAGTCGTTTTTTGCGCGCACCTTCGAGAGCGGCCCCTACCTGGCGGAGCGCGACTTCGGGACCGTGAAATTCATCCCGAACAAGGGCAAGGAGAAGGTCGCCCCGGTGATGTTCCTCAGCGGTAAGATGATCGACGGTGCGGCCCTGCAGGATCCCCCCGCCGACGTGAAGCGCAAGCACCAGCAGGAACTCGACGCGGCCAAGAAGGCCAACAAGGCGCCGCCGCTGCCGAAGGTCAGTCTGCGGGCGAAGCTCATCGAGGTCGCCCTGGAGCCGGGGCAGCGCGATTACTTCGCACGCAATCTCGTCAATCGCGTCTGGCATCGTCTGCTCGGGCGCGGCCTGGTCATGCCGCTCGACCAGATGCACGCCGCGAATCCGCCAAGCCATCCCGAACTGCTGCAATGGCTGGCGCGTGACCTGATCGAACACGGCTACGATGTGCGCCGCTTGCTGCGCGGGTTGGTGCTGAGCGACGCTTATGCCCGCGGTAGTCGCTACCAGGGCGAGGCGCCGGACGAGCGACTCTTCGCCGTCGGCCAGGTGCGGCCCTTCACGCCGATGCAACTCGCCGTTTCCCTGCGCCTGGGCGTCGGCGACCCAAAGACGGTACCGAGCGACCTGGCGGCACGGGAGAAACGGA
>DASPXY010001067.1:0-4769 GCA_035637055.1 Gemmataceae bacterium
TTACGGCTCTGCAATTTCTCCAGAAAGTCCCCTTGCCGCTCCGTCCGTGCTGTGCCGAGCAGGTGAGCCCACACCTCCTGAGCGCCGCGCGACAGCTTCAGCGGATCGATGCTGAGGCGCCGCACCGCCACGTCGAAGAACAACCCCACGCCGGTCAGCAGCACGAGCCAGAACCAGATCGGTTGGGGAGTTCGGCTGCGCACGGCCGTCGGTCGAAACACGTCGCCGTTGGTCACCGCCTTCGCCAAGGCGTCCGCCTGGTCCGGGTAACTCTTGCCGCCGGTCAGGTCGCGTAGTCGCTCCAGCAAGGCCGGGTTGCTCTCCATCTCGGCGAACTCCGGCGAATACGGCACCGCCACGCCTGTCCGCACCGCGTCCACGATCTCCTCAACCTGCTCCGGCTTGCCGTTCTTGCCCACCACCTCCTTCTTGCGGATCGCCTGCACGTTGATGAAATACGTACCAACGTCCTCCGCACGCAACTCGGCCTCGTAGACCCCAACGCCCTTCTGCACAAACTTCAGCCCTGGCTGGCCCCCCTCGCCCGCCTGCAACTTCGGCGTCGTCACGCCGGCGCGCAGTTCCAGGTCGGTCAGCGGCCGTTGTTTCTCGTCGCGCGCCGTGATGGTGACCCGCACCTTGCCGTCGCGCGCCTCCGTCGTCACCGAGAGGTTCTTACCGCTGTCCACCGCGCGCAGCGACCAGTCCACCACCTGCTCCCAGAACTTGGCATGCATCCCTGTGCTGGCCCACTCGACATCCCAGCCCTTCTTCTCTGGCGGCACGGTCCGCGCGTCGCTGGTGTACGCCACCACCTTGCCCAGCCCATAGTGCCAGTACGCCAGTACCGGGAAGCTCTCGCGTTTCTCCACCTTCTCGATCGGCACGTGGACCAGCGGCCCCGGACGCCGCGTCGTCCGCACGAAACCATGCAGCGGCGGCAACTGGTCCGGCAACCCCTCAGTCGGCCCCGCACGCTCCACCAGATCCGGCACGAACGGTTGCGCGTGGATGAAGGACTGGCTAATGAGCCGCGTCTCCTTCATGTAAATGGCCGGCAAATCCTTCGGGCTCAAGGGGGTATAGGTGCCATTCGCGTTGCGCTTGGGATAGGCCCGGCCGCCAGTCATCCGGGCCACGTCGTCCATCCGCTTGTACTCACCCTGGCCGTGCGTCGTGATGCAAACCGTCGAGACGGGGATGCCGGCCTTCCGCAGAGTGGTCAGTGTCGCCACCGGCGGCGACCAGTGATCGCCGTCGCTGATGAAGATGACCAGCTTCTTGTTCAGGCCATATTTCGGGTCGTTCAAGGCGCCATAGGCCATCTTCAGCGACGGGTCGGCGTCAGGCATGTCGCCAGGGTTCATCGTGTCCAGCAATTTCAGGATCTGCGCCCGGTTGCCCCCGATTTGCTTAAAAGGAACGTGCCAGGTGTGGCCGTTGTTGCCGCCCTGCCCGTCATGAGCGAAGTACGTCACGCCGACCATATCGACCGGCGAGAGCTTCTCAACGGCGGTTTGAGCGACCTTTTTTTGCCACATATTGCCCGCTTCCATCTCCGTCGCGTGCATGATGAGCACCAGGCCGCTCTTGCCCTCGACCTCCATCGATTTCAGGTCGCAGGTGACCGGCAGGGCCTTCTCGACCTCGGTGCCCTGCCAGCCGCCGGCGCCGTAACTCTGCGGTCCGCCGATCATCACCAGGCCGCAGCCCTGCTCCTGGACATTGCTGCGCAGTGCTTTCTGCTGCATCTCGGTCAGGCTCTCGGCGGGGAGGTTCGCCAGGATGATACTGTCGAAGCGCGCCAGGAACTGCACGAGATCTGTCTGGTCGAGAGCGTCCAGCTGGCTCGGCTGGATCGACAGCACGCGCAGGCTCCTCTTGGCTTGCTGCAGGCGGTCCACCAGGAACTGGTGGTCGCCGACGTTCGGCTCGATGAGGAGCACGGTGCGCTGACCGCGTGTGATGACGCTCACCTCGACGTCGTTGTTCTCGTTGCGGTCGCCCGGCAGGCCCTCGTGCTTCAGTTTGTAAGCCCACTTGCCGTCGGCGCCCTTCGCCTTGACCACGACCCGCAGCGGCTCCAACTTGGCCCGGTAGGTACACGCCTCCGCCTTGGCGCCTGGCTGCTCGAAGTAGAAGGGATTCAACCCGTGGGTCAACTCGACCTGCTTCTCCAAAATCGGCTCGTAGCCCCCATCATTGCCGATATTGGGGATCTTTTTCATGAGAACGAGCCGGGCAATGACGACGTCGGGGTGGTAACTGCGGATCAGGATGCGCAGGGGCAAGCGCGAGTCCTGCTCGGTCAGGGCGGGCGCGTCCAGACGCTCGATGAGCACCTCGTTCTGGTTGTGGCGGCCCCCCACGACCGGGACGATGTCGATCTCGACGCCGTTCTGCCGGGCGATGCGGGCCTGCTCCTCGGCGCTGCCGACGTTCTCGTTGCCGTCGCTGATGAGCACGATGCGTTTGCCGGTCCCCTCGGGGAAGGAGGCGAGGGCCAGTTTCAGGGCCGAGGCGATGTCGGTGTAGGTGTTATCGATGTCGGTCGGCAGTTTGTGGTAGTTGAAGCGCCCGACATTCGCGGGAGGCAGTTCGAGTCGCGGCCAGCGACCGAAGAGGATCAAACCGGCGCTGTCGCGCTGGCGGACAGGGCCGCGCTTGGCGACGGCGTCATTGATGAATTGCACCAGACGTTGCTCGCGCAGATCCTTGCGCTCGTCCGGCCGCGGGTTGTCGTCGAGTTCCTTCGGCAAACTGAGGGAGCGATCGTAGAGGAACAGGACGGTGACGGCCTCGTTGCTGCGGGGAACGCGGAACTCGGCGAGGGCTAACGTCAGGCAGACGACGAGCAGGCAGCGCAGGCCGATGGCCAGGCAGCGCCGTATCGGGCCGAGGCCGGCGAGCGAACGGAAGCTGAACACGACAATCAGGGGGATAAGGAGCAGGAGCGCGAGCCACCCCAGATTCTCTTTTGCGATCAGGACGTAGTCGGATGTGAACAACGTCGCGACGCTCGTCCAGAGGTGCGCCAGCACACCGCCGGCAGGGGCCGCCGTCAGGCCGCCGATCGCGGTCAGGATCGCGGCGCCCACGGCATAGCCGGCGCTGGCCGACCAGGTCGCGTTGGAGAGGAGGCGGAAGAGGAGCACCAGGAGGCCGAGCAGCAGGGCGGTCAGAACCCACAAGCCGAGTTCACCGGCCGGCACCAGCAGCGCTCCCAATCCCATCAGGGCGCAGGCCGGGCAAATGAGCCGCGTGTCGCCGACAATCAGCAGGGTGACGATGAGACCGATGGGGACGACGAACAGGGCAGTTGCCAGGACCACATCGCGCAGGACGCCCAGCGAGGCGCCTGTCCAGATCGGCGCGTCGGCGTCGAGCAAGGCCGCGAGGAGAAGGACTTCCCAGAGCGCGAAAGCCCCAATTCCGAGCAGCACGGAAGCGCCGCCCTCGCGCCGGCGGGCGAACAGCAGGGCCAGCGGCAGGGCAGCGCCGAGGAACAGGGCGGCGATCCAGAGGCGATCCGTGTAGAAGGCGAAGAGCTGGTCCATGTCAGGCCCCTCTCACTTTCTCCCCTTGCCTGCGCGGGGCGAGGGGAGGAAGAAGTCCACTGCTCCCACTATAGCCAGCCAGCTTCGGGGCTGTCCACGACCAAATGCGCGGTAGGAAAACCCCTCCCCCCAACCCCCTCCCCGCAACGGAGAGGGGGAGAAGAAGAGATGTTGTTCTGCTTGCTCCCCCTCTCCGTTGCGGGGAGGGGGTTGGGGGGAGGGGTTTTGACACCGCGTCTGGCTTGCTCCCCCTCTCCGTTGCGGGGAGGGGGTTGGGGGGAGGGGTTTTGACACCGCCGCTTCGCGGAAAGCCTGCTCCGCTGGCGCTCTCGTTCCGAAATTGCTTAGCTCCCAGCGGCGTCAGCCGTTACAGTGGATTAAGCGCTGGCGCCAAGGGGCGCCGCCGAGCGGAGGGCCATTTTTTGACAAACGCGCACGTTCCTGGAAGTGAGGGGCACAGCGAAACCTCCTCCAGTTTGCTCCGCCGCCTCAAGACGCATGACCAGGCGGCCTGGGAGCGACTGGTGAGCTTGTACAGTCCCCTGGTGTACCTGTGGTGTCAGCGGGCGGGGCTGTCGGGGCCGGACGTCGAGGACGTCGGGCAGGAGGTCTTCTGCGCCGTCTGGAAGAAGATCGGCGACTTCCACCACGACCAGCCGGGGGATACCTTTCGCGGCTGGCTGCGGGTCATCACGAGTAGCAAGCTGCACGACCGCGGTCGTCGTGGGAGTGTCGTCGCTGTCGGGGGCGAGGACGTCCAGACGCGGTTGGCCCAACTCCCAGCGGCGGTCCTGGAAGATTCAGACGGCGTGTCGGAAGCCGACGAGGTGAAACTGCTGGTCCGCCGTGCCGTCGATCTGATCCGCACGGAGTTCGCGGACGAGAAGTGGCAGGCGTTTTACCGTGTGGTGGTGGAGGGCCAGCAACCCGCGGACGTTGCCAGGGATCTCAACATCTCGGTCAACGTCGTCTACCTGGCCAAGAGTCGGGTGCTCCGCCGGCTTCGCGAGGAGTTCTCCGGCCTGGTCGATGGGGATTTGCTGTAGTGCGGGAACACGAGCGTCGATGTTTGTAGTCCCGCCTTCAGAGATCGTCCAGCTTTTAGGTGGCGATCTGAGCTGCGTTTACGGCTGCGGCGGCTGCGGCGGCAGCGGCTTTGGCCTTGGTCTCCTCGTGGAGGAGGGTGAGCAGGTTATGAGCCAACACCATCAG
>DASPXY010001068.1:0-5179 GCA_035637055.1 Gemmataceae bacterium
GACCATCTTGAGCCCTTCGCGATAGATGGCCTCGGCGAGAATGGTGGCGGTGGTGGTGCCGTCGCCGGCGACGTCGCTCGTCTTCTGGGCGACGGAGTTGACCAGCTTGGCGCCCATGTTCTCGAACGGGTCGGCGAGGTCAATTTCCTTGCTGACGGTGACGCCGTCCTTGGTGACGGTCGGGCCGCCGAAGCTCTTATCGATGATGACGTTGCGCCCGGTCGGGCCGAGGGTGCTGCCGACCGCCTTGGCCAGCTTCTCGGCGCCGGCCAGCAGCTTCTTGCGGGCGTCGTCGGTGTAGAGGAGTTGTTTTGCCATGTGTATTGGATCTCCGTGATATCGCTTGTTGACCCGCTTGCGGGTTAGCAGTCGGGGGGCTAACCCGCAAGCGGGTGGAATGTTCGCGGTTACTTGACAACCTTCGCGAGGATATCGCTCTCGCGCAAAATCTTGATTTCCTTACGATCCACCTCGATGTCATTGCCGGCGTAACGGCCGTAGATGACCTCGTCGCCGGGTGCCACCGATAGCCTGTGGCGCTCGCCGTTGTCCTGCAGTTTGCCAGGGCCAACCGCCAGGACGCGGCCGCGCTGCGGTTTCTGCTTGGCGGTATCCGGCAGCAGGATGCCGCCCGGCGTCTTCTCTTCAGCCTCCAGCGGTTCGACCACCACACGGTCGTCGAGGGGACGCACTTTCAGGTTGCTCGCCGCAGGCTGCCGCTCCTGCGTCGCGGGGGTTCGTTCTTTCGCCATGATGAGGATTCCTAGTTTGTGGAGAGAAGCCCCAAGCCCACGGGCCGCAGCCCGTGGGCTTTCGGGACTGGTTACATATCCATGCCCATGCCGCCCATGCCACCCATGCCACCCATGCCTCCCATGCCTCCCATGCCTCCCATGCCGCCGCCGTGGTGATCGTCGTGGTCGTCCTTCTTCCCCTTCTCGGGGATGTCGGCAACCAGTGATTCCGTGGTCAGCAGCAGGCAGGCGACGCTCGCCCCGTTCTGCAGGGCGCTGCGCGTCACCTTGACCGGATCGACGACGCCCGCCTTGCGCAGATCCTCGTACTTGCCGGTCTCGGCGTTGTAGCCGTAGTTCTTCTCCTTGCTGCGGCGGATGTTGTTGACGACGACGGTGCCGTCCAGACCAGCGTTCTCGGCGATCCAGCGGCAGGGCATCTCCAGCACGTGCGACAGCACGCGAACGCCGAGCGCCTCGTCGGCCTCCTCGAGGGTGAGCTTGTCGAGCACCTTGCGGGCCTGCAACAGCGCCACGCCGCCGCCGGACACGATGCCCTCGGCCAACGCTGCCCGTGTCGCGTGCAGAGCGTCCTCATAGAGAGCTTTGCGCTCTTTCATCTCCGTCTCGGTCGCGGCCCCAACCTTGATCTGGGCCACGCCGCCGGCCAGCTTCGCGAGCCGCTCCTGCAGTTTCTCGCGGTCGTACTCGCTGTCGGTCCGCGTGATCTCGTCGCGAATCATGGCGACACGACCCTCGGTGGCCCGCTTGTCGCCGACACCCTCGGTGATGGTTGTGTTCTCGGCATCGATCCGGACCTTCTTGGCCCGGCCGAGGTCGCGCAGCGTGACGTTCTCCAGTTGAACGCCCAGGTCTTTGAAGATGGGCTTGCCCCCGGTGAGGGTGGCGATGTCCTCAAGCATGGCCTTGCGACGATCACCGTAGCCTGGCGCCTTCACCGCGCACACCTGCAGGATGCCCTTGAGCTTGTTGACCACCAGCGTCGCCAGGGCGTCGCCCTCGATGTCCTCGGCGATGATCAGCAGCGGCTCTTTTTTCTTGGAGATCGTCTCCAGCAGCGGAATCAGGTTCTTCGCGTTGGAGATCTTCTCCTCGTAAATGAGGATATAGGGATTCTCCAACTCGACGATGACCTGCTCCTGATTGGTGACGAAGTGCGGCGAGAGGAAGCCGCGGTCGAATTGCATGCCCTGAACGACGGCGACCTCAGTGTCGGCGGTTTTGCCTTCCTCGATGGTGATGACGCCATTGGCGGCGCCGACCTTCTTCATCGCCTCGGCCAGCTTCTGGCCGATCTCGGGGTTGTTGTTGGCGGCGATGGTCGCGACCTCGGTGATCTCCTTCTCGTCGCTGCCGTCGATCTTCTCGGCGAGGCGGTGCAGCTCATCGACGACTTTATCGACCGCTTTTTGAATGCCGCGGGTCAGGGCCATCGGATCGGCGCCGGCGGCGATGCTCTTGAGGCCCTCGCGATAAATCGCCTCGGCGAGGACGGTCGCGGTGGTCGTGCCGTCGCCGGCGACGTCGCTCGTCTTGCTCGCGGCCTCTTTCACCAGCTGGGCGCCCATGTTCTCGTAGGGATCCTGCAGTTCGATTTCCTCGGCGACGGTGACGCCGTCCTTGGTGACGTTCGGGCTGCCCCAGCCCTTGTCGAGCACGGCGTTGCGGCCGCGCGGCCCCAGGGTGCTCCGTACCGCTCGGGCGAGCTTGGACACGCCGGCGAGCAGTTTTTGCCGGGCCTCGTCACTGTAGGCCAGTTGCTTTGCCATCCACACATCTCCTTTCAGTTGCGATTCACTCCCGGCCAGTTCGGCCGGGCGGGCAACATCCGCACAGGTTGTTCGCATTGGGGCAGCGGGTCGGCCCAACTGCCCGGAGCCAGGGAATCTCCCGCTAAAGATGGGAGTTCTTCTAGCAACGGTCGTGCCACTGTCGCGGCGGGTGTCGTAACTTGATGTCTGGCAAAATGTTCGGAGGATTGTGCTGAGGCGAAGCAGCGACGCGCGCTGCCAAACTGGCAGGGAAGGGGTGAGACGTCGGCCAAAAATGTCAACTCCGCCGGTCGGAGCTCACAAGCAGGGTGTTTGTGGCCCGACCGAACCTCTATCTGTCCGAGCGGGAGCAGACTCCCTCCCTCATGCGCAAGTTTTCCGCAAAGCGGCGGGCGAGCGGCGCGAGCGAAAAGTCGCGGCGAGGTGCTGTTCAGGCGCAGCGGAGGGGGTTAAGATAGCGTGCAGTTTCCGGGGCAACAGGCGAGGGAGGAGTGCGACCATGCGCAGGCGGTTGATCCATGTCGGGGGCCTCGTCCTGGCCGTGGGGTTATTCGTGGTGGGGCCGGCGGCTCAGGCGCTCATCACGCGGCCGATCCCGCTCAAGGGCGTGCTGGCGGAGAACCCGTTTATCTGTATCGCCCAGGTCGAGAAGGTCGATCCCGCGCGACCCGCGACGGTGTTCACCGTCGAAGAGGATCTCAAAGGGAAGTTCCCGCACCGGCGGTTGCCGGTGAACCTGACCGGCGACAAGGAGGCCGCGAAGTACAAGCACACGCCGCAATTGCTCAAACGCCTGGCGCCGAAACTGCCACTGATCCTGTTCGGCCTTGAGGACACGGACAACAACCGCTTCATCGTCTTCGGCTACACGAACGGCACCTGGTTCCAGATGCTCGGCGACAAGGGCGATGGCAAATCACCAATTGTCTGGGCGTTCACGCACTGCGAGCCGTACCTGCGCGGCACCTTCAAGGGCACGACGGCGGAACTGCGGCGAGTGATCGCTGATGGTCTGTCCGGCAAGAAGGCCCCACCCGAACCGAACCTGAAGGAGTTGCCCGGACTGGGCCCGGAGGTTCCGGCCGCGAAAAGCGGTTGTTTGCCCGCAAGCCCACGGGTTGCGACCCGTGGGCTTCTGGCTGGGCCGCTGTTCGCGATCATCCCGACAGTCGGCGTCGGCGGACCGCTGGCGATTCTGGCAGTGCTCTTTCCGACGCTGTTCGGCGGCGTGCTGCTGCTGTTCAAGCGCTGGCTGGCGTTCTTCACTGTGGTTAGCGTCACGAGCCTGATTTACTGCGTACATGCCTGGTGGTTGGCCGGCGCGTGGCTGGGTTCATGGTGGAGCACGCCGGCCGGGTTGTGGTTCGTGCTGACCGTCGTGACCTTCGCGGGGACCGTCTGGGCGTGGCGGCGCCACATCCGCACCGTCACTGGCGAGGATGTCGCCCCCGAGGCACCGCAGCGCACCGAGCACATGGTTCTCGGCGTGCTGAGCGTCGCCTGCCTGGGCGTCATCATCTTTTGCGTGTTCGATCCCCCGTCGCTGTTCGAGCCGTGGTGGGGCCTGTTGCTTGCGTTTTCCTTCGGCATCTGGGTCGCCACCCTGTACAAGCTCTTCCATGCCCTGCTGGCCGCCAATCAGCCTGGCCTGGCGCCGGCTCTCGCCACGGCGCCCCGCGAGGTCATGGCGTTCGCTGGCGGGCCGTCCGAGAACGTCACCGCTCTGCCTTCGTCAGCGGCAGGTTCGCCACTTAGCGGAGCTGGTTTAGCGACCATGCCGGGCGCGCGGAACCCCCGCCGCCCGACCCTGCCGACGGAAGGCGTGATGCTGTGGGTGGCCCTTTTCACCTGCGTCGTGTTCGCGGCCACCCGGCCCGGTGGGCGCGCCGCGGTCGCGGGCGATGACCGTGCGGGCGAAGGCCGTCCCTCTGCAAAATTTCTTGCCGACAAGATGTGGGTGAAGGTCTTCGACGGCACCGGCTCGATCCTGTCCTCGCCGCTGGTGGCCGATGGCAAGGCGTATCTGACGGCCGCCTGCGGCGCGCTCAACCGGTACGGCAGCCTCTACTGCGTCGATGTCGAGACGCAACAACTGCTCTGGACGTTCACCAACAAGAAGAAGATGCGCGAGGGTTTCTCCAGCCCGGTGCTGGCCGACGGCCGCCTCTACTTCGGCGAGGGCTTCCACCAGGACAACGATTGCAAACTCTACTGTCTCGATGCGAAAACGGGCAATAAGCTCTGGGAGTTTCAGACGACGAGCCATACGGAATCGACGCCGGTGGTGGTCGGCGGCCGCGTTTACTTCGGCGCCGGCGACGACGGCGTCTACTGCGTCGATGCCATCAACGGCAAGAAGATCTGGCAATTCCCCGAGCAGGAGGCGGCGAAGAAGTTTCACCTGCACGTCGATTCGACGCCCGCGGTCGCGGGCAAGCGCGTTTACGTCGGCGGCGGCATCGACGAGGACACCGGCGCGGGCGACCCCGCCATCGTCTGCCTCGACGCCGACACCGGCAAGGTCGTCTGGGTGCGCGAGACGCCGCGGTGGATGGTCAAGCGCGACGACGCCAAGGGACGACAGCTGCCGCTGCCGGCGTGGGGTTCGCCGGTTGTCGATGGCAAGCAAGTCTTCTTCGGGCTGGGCAACGG
>DASPXY010001069.1:0-10735 GCA_035637055.1 Gemmataceae bacterium
CGCCCGCGGATATCGTCCTCCGTGAGGTTCAAGTTGGGACCGTCCATCCCCGGAAACACGTCAACCTTCGTCTCCTTCATCTTCTCGTCGCGCACGAAGACCTTCTGGCCTGCCTGTGGACTCGTTGGTTCCGCGGGCCTCTTGCACGAGATGCCGACGACGACGAGGAGGGTGAAGGGAACGCCGAGGAGGAATCCGAGTCGGGCTCTGGCCATGTGGCCCCTCCTTTTCCGAGCGCGGGCGCAGACGGGCGATCGAACGAGACCGAGGCGTCTATTGTAGGAGAGATCGGGGAGTGTGTTCCCAACCTCAGAAGTCGTCGCTCCCTTTGCGCTCCGCCGTAACGTCCTTCTCCCTCTCCCGGCGGGAGAGGGTCGGGGTGAGGGGCAGGCACCCTACGTTTGCTGGGGGGGCCGCAAGACCTGCTCTGGCAACTTCACCGATCCGTCTCGTTTGATCTTGATCGCTTTCACGGTACCAACCTCAGATGACATCGTACCCTTCGCCGCCGCGAAGGGCACGCGTCCGTCCGCACGGCTTACGGCAGAACGCCTCCGGAAGCCCGTATCACGCCTCGATCCTGGCGGCGAGAGCGGTGATGTTGTCCTGGCCTCCGCGGTCGTTGGCGAGCGCGATCAGGCTTTCCACAGCCTCGCGCAGAGCAGGCGCCGCGAGCCCCTCCGCCATCTCCTCGGGACGGACCTTGTCGGAGAGTCCGTCGATGCAGAGGAGCAGAATGTCTCCCGCCGAGAGCTCCACGGCGTCGAGCGCGACCTCGACCCTCGTCTTGCGTCCGAAAAAGTCGCGTAAGGAAGTGCCTACTCCAACGGAAGCCGGTCAGACACCCAAGGAGGCGAGGGAGTCAAAGAGGCTAGCGCCGAAAGAGCCACCGGCCTTGCCCGCGGCCCCTTGGCATTTCGCCCGCCCTCCGTGTGTGAGGACGGAATTTCGAATGCTCACACAGGGAGATCACGTTGGCTATCCAGGACGATCTCCACCTGTGTTTCTCGATCCGGTGTGACCTTGACGGTTACCGACGTTGGGGCAAAGCCGTCCGCAGCTCCCCCGATTTCATACGTGCCTGGGGACGGCGCAGACAGGGAGAACGCGCCTCGAGTGTCTGTCAGAACAGCGATATCGGGCAGCGGTACCGGTCCTGCGGTGAAGTAAACGCGTGCATGCGCTACAGGATTGCCCTGGGCATCGCGAACGGTGCCCCAAATTACTCGCTGAATTCGCCCCATCGGCGTAGCTCGCGAACCACTTGGGTCGCCGCTAGAAGGCGGCGATCCAGGAAGTCCAGCTATAGCCGCCAACTATGCTTTCCATGCAACCATGTTATTGTACACCGGTGTCACGATTCGCGTGCCGGAATTGGTCGTCGCGCCGCCGTACGCGTGGACAGCTATGCCGTAGCGGCCGCCGCTGATAATGCGGTAGACAGCGCTGCCGCTTTGTCCGCCAGCGGTGTCAATGTCGTAGTACACCTTCCGGCTGTTGACGGACGCAATCTTGCGGTAGTCGTACCACTGCGTGCCTGTCGGCTTGTCGCCGGGATACCCGGAGATGTTTCCCGTCGAGGTCAGTAGGTCCGCGTCCGGCCACACACCAAAGCCGAACCACCCTACCGTGTTGCCAAGGTTGGTTGGGATGATAATGGCGCCATAGTCGTAGTTCTCGTCCCCGCTATTTGTCCAGCCAAGCACAGAGCGAAAACTCGAGCTCGTCACGGAACCGTAAGGAAGTGAGCTGCTGTTGCGCCCCGGCATGACCTGGATGGTCCTAACCCAGCCATCGCGCCCTGGCACGCCGCTGTTCTTTATGTAAACGACGTGGCCTGCGGTCATCAGCGTGTGAGGTCCAATGAACCACCCGGTGCCGATCCACATTGAATTGTCCGCCGCCGTAATCAGCAACGAAGCGTGGGCGCGCCACGGGTATATAGCCGTCGTGGTAATTCGGACTCGGTCATCAGGACCATGCACGATCTCTGCCGCTGGAGGCGGCGGGCCAAAAGATGCTTCCCCAATGTCGCGGAGCGCCGAGGTGTCCGGGGCGGCGAAGCGCTCCGCCATTGCGGCTTCGGTTTTCACGTGACCTTTAACCGCCTCAGTCCCTTCGTCAGTCACCTTGTTCGACTTACTGTCCTCTCCCTCTGAAGGTGCCTGATAAACCGCTTTTCCCACCGGAACCGCGGCGGCTTCCTCTTTCTGGTTCGATACCGGTGTGTTCGGCCCGGTTGGTGGCTTAGGTGACTTCGCTTTTGTTGGCATCTTAGCCTCTCCTTTCCCGAGTTGAGAATTAGGCGTGCCGGGCCGCGGACTATATCATGTAATGAAGATTCTTACTCACGAAGGGCCGTGGCATCTGTGATGGACTTCGCCGGTATGGCCGGCCATCGCCGGCCCGTCGCAGGGTGTCGGGCTGGGTTCCCACGCTTGCAAGGTGGCTTGTCACCGGCCAAAACCTGAGGCGGCTGGGCTTGCGCTGCTGGACGCCGCCGGGGTGAAGCCCGCGCCCCGCTGGCGCAGCCGCCACGGCGACTGGCCGCCCCCAATCCGCTGCAGGTCGCCGCATCTGGCGGCCCACCGAGCCCGGCCTGATCCGCCACATCCTCGACCACCTTGCCCACCGCGCCCAAGAGGGCCGAGCGCCGCCACCCTCACAGTCCGTCCAGATCCCAGCGTAGGACGGCTCCCCTCCGGCCGTATATCGCCGCATCCGGACGCGATCGATGTCCGTTCTCGGCCGCTCTGGCCACGGGCCTTCCTGAGCAGTCGAGGATGGCCAATACCCCAACTGGTCAAGCGGGGGTGTCCGGTTCCGTGTAGCTGGATTTGAGGGTTTGGGTCTGGCCGTTTGAGAATTAGCCGGGAAGCGCCGGCCGTCGCGTTTGCTCGGGTCGATTCTCTTGTCTCTGATTCCATTTGCAGCAGGGCTGTGAGAGCCCGGCGATTTCTGCGGCTTCCGCAACCTCCTCGGGCCTTCCCGATTTCGCTCCTTACACCTGCTAAGGCAGGCTCACTTCAGGCGCGACGTGTGCCTCTGCGACGCAGGGCCATGCACGAATCATATCCACGTACTCTGCGGGCGATTCACCTGCCGGCAGAATCACCTGCATGTAGCGTTGTAGGTCCCGTTCGTGCTTCGATAGCTTAGCCTTGTCGGCCTTGGCCAAACTCGGTACTTTATAGACGATCCTGCTGTTCTTAGGCAAATCGCCCCGAGGTGTAAACTTTTCGCCGGAGTCCGACTCGAAGACGCGGGGGCTCGGATTAAACCTCCATTTGTGTCTTAGCTTCAAGTCTACAGGAATCCTGGCCTTGCTGTTTGCGGGTAACGTCACCGCTGGAATCATCTCAACTCCTCCCAGGTCAGACTTGCTTCATTGCTAATGGGAGATTTGGCAGAGGACCTATGTTCTGCGTTAACGGCACGCCAACACCTTGTTCCTGTGGAGTGCCCGTCTTCATCAGGATCTGTCTGACCTTGCCCGGCGAGAGCGGTGAGCCATTCTTCGCTTTGGCCCGACCCTGAAGACATGCGACGGCTCCAGTGATAATCGGTGAAGCGCTGGACGTGCCGGAGAACCGCAGGGTGTACCAGGAATTCTCCGAAGCGCCGCCCTGTGCGTCGCCGTACCCCAGCGTGGTCACGTGCCAACCCCAGCCCTGAACATTAACAATCTTACCATAGTTTGAGAACCAGATGCGCGAGCGCGGCACGCCGAGTGAAGTGTACGAGGGAAGAGACGGCCCGAACCCATCAAAGTCAACGTGATTGCTTGGCGGAACACCTGCGCCGACGACTACCGCACCGCTGTCTTTTTGCAAACCCGTGCTATTAAATATCGCCAGATCAAAATTCTCGTTTCCGTTGCCTGCCGCTTCAACGACGGTGATACCCTTCGCCGTTGCCGCTGCGATGGCAGAGAAACTGTCGCCCCAGAATTGCATCGCGACATATTTCCCATTGGGCCCGGTCGCTTGCAACTCGATAAGGATCACGTCCCCGGCCTTCAGGACACCCGCCGCGTTATTGATGGCGCCGGCGGTATTAAACACACCATTGATGACAGTCGAGTGGACGATGGCTTTAGCCTCGTGGCTGATGCCGACCGTCCCTTTGCTGTTGGGTATGGACACCATCTCACCGAGCACTGCCGTGCCGTGGTTCCTCCAACCTAGAGCGTTAATAACGGTGCCGCCGATCAGTTTAATGCCCGAAGGCAAATCTTCGTGCTGGCGGTTCCAGTTGCCCTCGATGTCACAGATCGTGATGTTTTTGCCTTTAGCCCCGGCGAGGCTCCAGACCTCTGCCGCCCCGATGCCGTTAGGCGGGGCGTAAAGGTAGCCCTGAGACGGCTCGAAGTTGCGGCTTCCGGCGGCTGCTCCCGTCGGCATCGCCGGCACAGGGCGCGGCGCAACATACGCCTTCCAGACTGCTCCCTTTTGATTAAGTTCCTTAGCAATCTTCCTGGCGTCGCGGCTGTACTTGGGCACGACCTGCGCAAAGCCGCTTTGAACGAACTCTGTGTCCATACCCTTATCCTTGAACTTCTCAGGCACTGGCTCCGGGGGCAAGGTGGCCGCAACCTCAATTCGGGCGCGGACCTCCGACGATTGCAGACCGAAATGCGAGCGTATCGCCGTGATGTCGTACTTCGCTAGAGCATTGTTTAGTGCTGCCGCCTGTGGGGCGGCAGCAGCAGGTGCCGCAAACTTCGATGCCGTGTAAGCGACGGGGCTCTCGTAACGCAATTCAACCACCACGTAATCGGGAATGTCTGGTGCCTCAAACTTCGTGCTGATAAAACCCTCTTTGGTCTGTTGCCCTGTTTGTCCTTTGGCTTTCGGGTTCTTTGGCATATCGATCCCCCTTCAGTTGTGAGATTTCCCGCTGTGCAGACAGATTGTGATAACTCGGCTCACAAGGTAACGCCGAACGTTCGCTGCGCTAACCCCTCTGGCATCCCACACTCACTTCCACACTACGCCTGTCAGTTGTTCAGAACAAGTCACAACTGGGCTGACGCCACGCCGACCGGAGAACCCGGCTTCTGCCATTGGGCAGCGACTGCGGGCCGGTATGGCTGGCCTCCGCCGGCCCGTCGCAGGGTGTCAGGCTGGCTTTCCACACTGCCAAGGTAGCTTTGTCACCGGAACAGCCTGAGACGGCTGGGCTCGCGCTGCCCTACGCCGCCGGGGTGTAGGGTTCTCCTTGAAAGCTCCGCCGACGAGTGCGGAACCTGCCTTTACGCCGCAGGGATCTCGTCAGGAAGGGCTTGCGGTGCAGATCGCGGGGCGGCACGCCACCTGGCTCTCCCCGTTCGTAGAGGCGTTCGGCTACCGCCGCCGGCGACCGGCCGAGACGCCGCTCTACAGGCTGCTCGAGGTCCTCTATGAGCGCCTCAAGGGATGCTGGGAGGAGCGCTTCGAGCAACGGTCGATGGGCCAGCCTCATCCGCAGGGTGGGTGGAGATCGTGGGTTGGGGTGAGGGGGCGCCCTACCTGCTGGGGGAGGCGCCGGAGAACCTGCTTTGGCAACTTCACCGATCCGCCTCGTTTGATCTTGATAGCTTTCACGGTACCAAACTCAGATGACGTCGTACCCTTCGCCGCGAAGGGCACGCGTCCGTCCGCACGGCTTACGGCAGAACGCGTCCGGAAGCCCGTATCACGCCTCGATCCTGGCGGCGAGAGCGGTGATGTTGTCCTGGCCTCCGCGCTCGTTGGCGAGGGCGATCAGGCCTTCCACGGCTTCGCGCAGACCAGGCGCTGCGAGCCGCTCCGCCATCTCCTCGGGACGGACCTTGTCCGAGAGCCCGTCCGTGCACAGAAGCAGAACATCTCCCGCCGAGACCTCCACGGCGTCGAGCGCGACATCGACCCTCGTCTTGCGTCCGATGGCCTGCAGGATGACGTTACGGTAGGGAGACTGCGCCGTTTCCTCCTCGCGAATTGCTCCCGCCTCGACGAGCGACTGGACGAAGGACTGGTCCCGCGTGATCTGCCGGATCCGCTCTCCGCGCAGGACATAGGCGCGCGAGTCCCCGACATGGGCGAAAATCGCGCGGCTTTGACAGACGACGGCGGCGGTCAGCGTGGTCGCCATTCCCTCCAGCGCCGAGTCCGACCGGGCCTCATTCCAGACGCGGGCGTTGACCTTCTCTACGGCGGAGCGGAAGAGATCTCTTTTGGGGCATGTGGGCGACAGCGATTCCATTTCCTCCGAGAGCACCTCCAGGGCAAGACCGCTCGCGACCTCCCCTGCCCGCCGGCCCCCGACGCCATCGCACACGGCAAGCAGCACGCCCTGCTGTCCAACCTGCAGGTGCTCGGCGGAATGGTCCGGCAGCGTCCGCCCTTCCGTCAGATCCACCACCGCAAGGTCATCCTCGTTGTTGGGCCGCCGCCGCCCCCTATCCGTCTTTCCAAACGCCGTAATCCTCATGGCCCCACCTTCTCACAAAACGAACAAGCCGGTTCAATGCGATCCTGAGCAAGGTCGAAAAAACCAACCGACACTCGGAACGCGAGCTCTCATCAATAGAGTTCCAGAATCGTCATCTCTTGGTCTGGGCAAAGTACGGCGTTGTCGGGCAGGAAGATGATGATAAGACGATTAGAAAGGCGCTCACCGCGTAACCCAGTGCTTGACTGGTTGGAGCAGAAACTCCTCTACCGGAATTCCGTCTCCGCCCACGAGGAGTTTGCGCGTCGGCTTGAACGCCTCCGCGAAGGCCGAGAGCCCCGGGTAAGTGTCGCGGCCGCGGCCGCTCTTCACCTCGATCGCCGAGACCGCGCGCCCGGTCCGCACCACGAAGTCCACCTCGTGGTTGCGCTCCCGCCAATAGAACAGATCGCATTCACCCGCGGCGGCCGCGTTGGCGAGGTGGGCACCGACGGCCGATTCCACGAGGCGTCCCCAGAACTCACGGTCCGCGCGCGCCTCCTCGAGGGAGAGGCCGGATTGGGCGCTCATGAGAGCAGTATTCAGCACCTGAAGCTTAGGACTCGAGCCTCGCTGCCGCGCGAGGCGGCCGGAGAACTTGGAGAGTCCAACTAGCAGCCCGGCGCTGCCGAGCAGCTCGAGGTAGTGCGCGAGCGTCGTTGTATTGCCGGCATCGTGAAGTTGGCCGAGCATCTTGGTGTAGGACAACACCTGTCCGGAGTACCTGCAGCCCAGCTCGAACAGGCGGCGGAGAAGGGCGGGCTTGTCCACGCGGGTGAGAAGCAGGACGTCGCGGGCAATCGTGGTCTCCACCAGCGCATCCAGGATGTAGCGCCGCCACCGGCCGGGCTCGCGCGCGAGCGGCGCGGCGCCCGGATAGGCCCCGAAATAGAGGTACTGGTCCGTTGAGAAGTCGAACGCGGCGCGCATCTCCCGCAGTGACCAGTGCGGCAGGTGCAGCACCTCGAACCGTCCGGCCAGGCTCTCGGTGAGCCCTTGCTGGACGAGGAGCGGCGCGGAGCCCAGCAGCACCACCTTGAGCGGGAGCCTGGCGCGCGTGTCCTCGTCCCAGCGACGCTTGACGGATTCGGACCATCCGGCGGCCTTCTGCACCTCGTCGAGCACCAGGATGGCGCCGTCAGGGTCGGCGGCGAGGCGGGCTGCCTCCCATTGTTGGGCGATCCACTCGGCGCCGCGCAACGTGGGCTCGTCGGCGCTGGCGAAGCGAACCGGAACTTTGGCGAAATCGGTCACCTGCTGCACGAGCGTGGTCTTCCCCACCTGCCGCGCCCCCGTCACGACCTGGATGAAGCGCCGCGGCTCCGCCAGCCGCCGTGCGAGTTCAGCCGCCTGAGGGCGCCGAAAGGCCTCTGACCGTTTGCTCATAGAACTGAGTATTTTTACTCAACGTCGTGAGTTGGGCAAGACCCGGGCCTCCGCCGACCGTTACCCGAGCCAACCCCTGCCTTCTGTGTCTGACCCCCGCGCGAGGGCAGAACTGTGAAAAAACGAGGGGATACTTCGACCTGCCCGGAGCAGGAGCCAGCCGCAGCCAGCCATCAGACTTGCAGGAAATCGACCTGAACAGCGACGGTCAGGGACGCTTGGCACGCGCCTCGTCGAGAAAGCGTACGAGCGCGGCGCGCCCGCGGTAACCCTCGAACCTTGCGATCTGGCGGCCGTCGCTATCGGCGACGATGAGCACCGGGAAGGCGACCACCGAATAGCGCCGCCGGAGCTCCTCGATCGCGGGAGGGTTCTTGCCCTCTTCGCGCGCGCGGTCCATCACGCGGACCGGCAGGAAAGAATCGTTGACCGTCGCCGCGATCTTGGAATCTCCCCAGCCTTCCGCGTCGAGCCGGTGGCAGGGAGGGCACCAGGCGGCCGTGAAGTCGTAAAGGACGGGCTTGCGGGCGCCGCGTGCGGCGGCTCCCGCTGTCTCGAGCCCTTGCCAGGCAATGAAAACCGTCCCCGCGTCCTTCTTCTCGCGATCCGTCACTGCGATGAACTGCTTCTTCTCCGGTTCGGCGGGGGCGGGCTCGCCGTGGCGGACGTCGGCGTCGCTGATCTTCATGCGAGCCTTCGGGCGGTCGCGAGAGAGTCTGGCCGCCTGCGCGGGATTCTGCGGCGGGGGCACCACCAAGACCGCGTCGGGCCGGGCGGCGGCGCGGAAGACCTTCGCCGCCGCCGTCGCTTTCACGTCGATCTCTGAGACGGGCACCGAGATCAACGTCCCGTCCACGCGCGTGAGAAGCGCCGCGATGCCACGTTGCTCCCAGGGTCCCTTTAGCTCGATTAAGACGCCGCCCTTGAGCACGACGACGTCGCCGGCAAAACCGAGCAGGGCCGCGCCGAACAACAGGAGAAGCGCCCCAGCCAATCTCGCCGTTCTCACTGCTCCTTCCAGTTCTGGGCTCCCGCGCAGTTGGACCGCCGCGTGATGTCGCAGATCGACTTGACCGCAGCGTTGACGGATTGCGGCGAGGCGAGGCGCTTACCTCCGTTCCCCGTGCGTCCAGGCTTAGGAGGCATCCGTCTTCTCCAAGGGTGTCAGCCGTGCAGGCTCCTCAAGAATGGCGAGCAGCTCTCGGGCGCAGAAGACGCGGTCGCGGCGGGCTTTCGACACCGGACTGAGGATCGAGGCGGCCCGTAGATTCTCGATCGCTCTCTCGGCCGTCGTGTAGGCGACCTCGAGCCTCGCCGCGGCCCCCTTAACGGACCAGAAAGGATTCTCAGCCAGGAGTTCTACGAGTTCCCCCGCCGCATGCGAGCGCGATCGAGCCACGACGCGACGCCAGCGGTCGAGAAGCGCGTTGATCCGTTCCGCACGATCGAGAGCGTCCTCGGATTGCCTGGCCACGCCATTGAAGAAGTATTCGAGCCACACCGCCCATTCGCTTCGCTCGGTGACTCCTAGCAGCCGACCGTAGTAGTCCTGTCGAGTCGCCTCGAAGAAAGCCGAGAGGTAGAGGAGGGGGGACGGCAGGACCCCTCGCTCGATGAGGAAGAGAGGGATCAGAAGTCGCCCGACACGGCCGTTCCCGTCCAGGAACGGGTGAATCGCTTCGAACTGAGAATGCGCGAGCCCGATCTGAACGAGCGGCGGAAGGGTCCTGTCATGCAGGAACTTCTCGAAACGATCCAGGCACTCTTTCATCTCGTGCGGCGGCGGAGGAACGTAGGTCGCGTTGGCAAGGGTCGAGCCGGGCGCCCCGATCCAGTTTTGCGAACGCCGAAATTCCCCCGGCGTGGCCTGGTTGCCCCGCACCCCTTCCATGAGACGGGCGTGTAACTCGCAGATCAGCCTGAGCGAGAGTGGGAACGTCTCGAGCCGCCGAACGCCGTACTCGAGGGCAGTCACGTAGTTCGCGACTTCACGCAGCTCCGCCGGGCTCCGATCCACGGCCGCTCCCGCTTCCGCCGCGAGAAGCTCTCCGAGCGTCGCCTGGGTGCCTTCGATCTTGCTCGACAGCACGGCCTCGCGACGGATGAATGGACGGATAAGAAGATGCGGATTCGGAAGCCTCCCCCCCGCTCCCGCCAGCCGTCCGATCGCGCGGTCCGCATCGGAAAGACCGCGCACCATCCGCTCCGTCCAGTCGATTCGCGGCGGCAAAGCATCCGGGACATGGGCCGTACAGCCCTCCGGGCAGCGGATCCGGTGCCCAGCCGGTCCGGAAGCCCTGCCCTTCGTCTTGTTTGCAGTGGCGCTAGTACGCGGCATTGTTATTATCGAAATATACCGTTTGCGATAATAACCGGATTCACTTTGCACGTCAAGTTGAACAGCGTGCGGAAGGGCGGGGCTAAGTCTCTCCGGAAAAAAGCATCTCGTCGAGAGACCGGATGCGAAAGCCTTCTCCGAAGAATCGAGTCGCCTTCGTGTAATCCCAGACTCGAAACATCAGCTTTCCGCTCGACGGGTCGAAGCGCGTGCCCCGGCCGGCCATCGGACTGCTTCCAGACGCGGGCGTTGACCTTCTCGACGGCAGCGCGGAAGAGATCTCTCTTCGGGCAGGTGGGCGCCAGCGATTCCATTTTCTCCGAGAGGACCTCCAGGGCAAGCTCGCTCGCGACCTCCCCCGCCCGCCTTTGACAATAATACAGGAAGTACACGGCTGACCCCGTTCTTCCGTACACCCACTCTTGTCCAAAATCGGTTTTGTGGATAGACCCTCCGAGGCTCAGATAATCTGAGCGCGTCTGCTGCTAGACAGATCGGAGGGTGTAGGGATGGTACGTGTCGCGAGTCTTTTCAGTCAACTCTTGAGGGAGGTGCCCC
>DASPXY010001070.1:0-9543 GCA_035637055.1 Gemmataceae bacterium
CTACGGATTGTCGTTTTGCCATCGACGCTCTCACTCGTCAAGGGAATGAAGAACGGAGAACAGGGAACGGAGAACGGAGAATGAATGCGCGGGGTCGCGACGGGAACTTAGCGGAGAGACGCTGCTGTGTTTGTCTCCTTCGCTGTTGCGACCGATGCCAGCACCGATGCCAGCGCGGTGCTCCGAGACCGAGCCAGAATGGCGCACAGTTCATTGGCCTCCTGGATCAACTTGTCGACAAGCGTTGGCTTGAGGAGTTCGGTACGATGAATGATCTTCAGCCAGTAGAGCGATTCCTTAGCTTCCTTCCAGGATACGCCAACCTTGTGGATAAAGTCGGCGCGGCTTTCGGCGCCGCGGGCCTCCTCATAGTTTGCGCCAGCCGCGGTTCCAGCACGCACGAGTTGGCCGCAGACATGGCGGCCTACAACCGTTTTCGGTAACGCCTGGACGACCCGGAGGACGCGTACTGCAAAGTCCAGCAAGCGCTCGGAAATGTTATCGCCCTTCATGGTATCTCTCCCAAGTTAGCGATTGGCCCTCCTCATTCTCCGTTCTCCGTTCCCTGTTCTCCGTTCTTCATTTGCCTTGTTTACGCCACCCTGTCAAAACTTCAACGTCTTCAGCAACGCCGCCCGATCGATCTTCTCATCCGACAACATCAACTGTACGGCGCCATCCTTGCCGAACACCGCCAACGGCTGCAGCACCAGCCGGCACCGTGCGTAATGGAGCAGCCCGAACAGCGGCGGTGCCTGAGTCTTTCGGAGCGCTCCGAGCGCCTTGCCAAGTGCCTTCCCCTCGGCTCCCGCAGAAACCACGCCGTCGAACACCGTCCCGCCGTATGTTATCGGGTACACCGTCTGTCCGTCCTGTCCCTCGCCCGGTTCGCCGAGCTGCCATCCCTCCAGCACCACTTCCTCCTGCATCTCCACGTCGAGGTCGAACGGGCCAGCCTCATGCTCCTGAATGCGACGCAGCGCCGCCGCCGGATCCCACGTCTGGAACCGCTGCCAGTCGGTGAACGGCTCGCCCGCGCTGACCTTGCTCGCCTCGCCCAAACTGATACGCCCGCCGCCGAACTCGTCGAGAGCCACCGCGGCTTTTTCAATAACGAGCACCTTCCGCTCCAGAAACAGTGAGGGCGCGAATTGCTGCTTCTGCGGCAGGATCAGGAACGCCTCGGCTGGGATGTTCATCCCCGGCTTGAGCGGGAAGACGCAGGACCAGACGAGCCGTTGACCGGCCGGGATTGGCCCCGAAGCAGCAACGGTGCGCAGGCGAAACTCGAAGGCGACGAACGCATTGACGGCGACCTTCTTCGCCACGCCGAGCGTCACCACTTCCAACCGCTCGACTGGCTCGCTCGCCGGCACCCAGAGCAGGCGCTCGAACTCCTGCTCGTCACCGTCGCGCAACGCCCGACTCAGACCGTGACTGAGCAGCCAGGCGCGATTGAGGAAAAAACAGAGCCGTTTATGGGAAAATTCGGGCTCGTTACGAGTGAAGCGGCCCAGTTCCTCGTTGGCGACGCGCAACGTCGAACCGAGCCGCAGCAGACGCATGCGCGACGCCTCCTGAAAGGAGATATTCAAGGTCTGCCGAGTCGCTTCCGAGGCCGTCGTCAGGCCGCTCAGCAGCAACTCCTCGACGGCGCGGGCGAGTTCGTCGAGCAGCGCGGGCAGTTTCCGGCGATCCGCGTCGGCGAGTTTCATCGTTCCTCCCCGCGCTGGTCCAGCAATCCTTGCAACGCTTCCGCAGCCGTCTCCAGAGTCAGCACACGCTCGAAGACGCGCACGCTGGCCTGAGCCCTGAGCAGCGCCGCGGCGGCCGCGCGCTCACCGGCGCGGATCGCGTTCGTGAGGGCCGCGATGCGACCGGCAAAGTGGCCGGCGCCGACGCGCTCGAACTCCTCGCGCAGCATCTCCAGTGTGGCCAGCTGCTCGCCACCCGCCGAACGCAGGCCGCGGCTGGTGAGGTCGAGTAGCACGCCCTGCAAACGCTCGATCGTCTGCACGATCTCGTCGGTCTCGGCCATGACGCTCACAGGGTGTAATAGTCTTCGGGGATGGTCTCAGTCGGCCGCCAGTCGATCTCGCCGGTGCGCGCCGCCTGGTAACGTAGCAGCGGCTCGCTCATCACGTCCGGGTCGAGGATGGGCTTGTGTCCCCGGCTGGCCTTGACCCAGCGCTCGATCACGGCGGCCTCTGCCATGCCGGCGCGCGTCAAGCCAATGATCAGGACCATGATGTGTTTGCACAGGGTGCCGTTCAGCCCACGGCAGATGTTGAGATCCTGACTGCAGCAGGCGAATCGGCCATCGGCGTCCAGGCGGCAGGAGTAGACCAGATCGTCCACCCGCTGACTCTTGACGATCCCGGCGACGGAACTGCTCTCGACCTGCGAGTACAGCTGGAAGCGTTCGGCCTTGAGCATCTCCAGTGCCCGCCCCAACTTTCCGGCCTCGACATGGCCGCGAATGCGGCTGACGAACACATCGAAGTCGAGCGGCGGTTCGCCCGCACCGACCCAGCGCAGGCCGGCCGGCGGAATGCGCCCCCACGGCAGGCGCGTCCGCTCGTCGTAAGTTGCCTCGTCGAGGATGGCGTCACGAAGGATCGCGGACGACAGGTCAGCGCCGCACAGGTTCGCCCCGCTGAGGGTGGCGCCGGTCAGGTTCGCTTCGAGAAAGCGCGCGTCGCGGCAATCGCACTCGCGCAGGTTCGCCCGCACCAGCGACGCCTTCGTGAAATCCGCCCCCTGGAGGTTGGCCGCCACACACCACGCCTGATCCAGATTGGCGCCTTGAAAGGTCGCTTGAGTCAACTTACTTTCCAGCAGCCAGGCCTTCGTCAGCGTGGCGCCGTCGAAACAGACGCCGTCCAGCGCGAGGTAGCCGAGGTTCGCGCCCGGGAGCACGGCCCCGGATAGATCGAGGCCCGTCGGCGTTTCGATCTCCTTGCGTTCCTCGGGCGTGCGCGCGTTCCACAGGGCGATGCCCGCCGCGCCCCCACGCAATTCGCGGAGCAGGTGCTCGCGGAGTTCCGGCATTGGAGTTGATTCAGTCCTGATGGATCGTTGCTTCAAGGTTGCGGTCATGGGTGGCTCTTCTTAGAGAGAATAATAGTCTTCGGGAATCGTCTCGGTAGGGCGCCAATCGACTTCACCGGTTTGCGCCCCCTGGTAGCGCAGGAACGTCGCGCTCATGATGTCCTTGTCGAGGACAGGCCGATGCTTGTGACTCGACCGCACCCAGCGCTCGATGGTCTCCGGGTCGAGCGCCCCGCTGCGGGTAAGGGCGACGACCATCACGAGCAGATGTTTGCACACCGCCCCGCGCAGCCCGCCGCAGATGCGCAGGTTTTGCGTGCAGCAGCTGAAACTGCCGTCCGCGGTGAGGCGGCAGGAGTAGACGCGGCGCGGGTCGCTCTGGGCGCGGACCACGCCGATGATCACGTCGCCCTCGACCTGCGAGAACAAATGGAAGCGGTCGGCCTTGAGCATCGTCAGGGCGTTCGCGAGGCGCGAACCGTCAATGTGCTGGCGCAGTCGCGTCAGGAAGGCGTCGAGGTCGAGCGGTGTCGCAGTTTGCTCGGTGGGCATATAGTTTTCCTGGGTGTTAAGGTTGAAAAACGGCCTTCCGCCCTTCCCCGTCACAGCGGAGGTATCAAGGGGAGTATCGCTGATGGATCTGCCGTTTGCAACCACAGCAGGTCAGAGGATACCGTCATCCGCCCTGATGGTCGAGGTGCGGCGAAGGCGATCGTTTACAGAGCCGAGGGTTTCCACATGACGACGCAGTTTCTCACACGCGCACAGGTACGCGAACTGGACCGCCGGGCGATTGCGGAGTTCGGCATTCCCGGCGTGGTGCTGATGGAGAACGCCGGTCGCGGCGCCGTCGAAGTGCTGTTGCGCCTCGGCGTTCGCGGCCCGGTCGTCATCTGTTGTGGCAAGGGGAACAACGGCGGCGACGGTTTCGTCATCGCCCGCCACCTCGGCAATCATGGAATAGTCGCCCGCGTGCTGCTGTTCTGCGCCCCGCAGGAACTGCGCGGCGACGCTGCCATCAACTATCACATCATCGCGAAGCTGGGCTTGCCGCTGGAAGTCCACGCGGCCCCGACCATCGACCTGCAGGCGGTGGAGCGCCAGCTCGCAGTCGCGGCGTGGGTCGTCGATGCACTGTTCGGGACCGGCCTGAGCGGGCCGGTACGCCCTCCTCTCGACGCGGTCATCGCCGCCATCAACCGCTCGCCGGCGCAGGTGCTGGCGGTCGATATCCCGTCGGGTCTCGACTGCGACACCGGCGAACCGTTGGGGCCGACAGTGCGTGCACATCATACGGTGACTTTTGCGGCCCAGAAAGTCGGTTTCACGAATCCCGCTGCCCGGCAGTGGCTTGGCGAGGTCCATCTTGCCGACATCGGCGTTGCGGTTGACCCGCTTGCGGGTTAGCAGGCGCCAGACTGCTAACCCGCAAGCGGGAACACGGGACGATCACGCCGGCGCCGGCAGTGGTTGCGGGATCTGCTCCGGCCGTAGCGGAAACTGCGGCAACATGCGCGCATCGAGAATGTCGAGCTTCACTTCCTGGTAGCTCAACTGGCCACAACTGAACGCGAAAAAGGCGCTGAGCATGGCGCTGGCGACCGCCAAGTTCGTGAAGAGGATTTGCGGCGTGGACAGGGCCAACTCAGCGCAGTTCGGATCGGTCGGCATCTTGCCTTTCGGCTTCGCGATCTCGGGATGATAGCGCGTCAGCGGTGCCGTCAGGTCGCGGCCGTCCCGCCGAATGTGGACCTGGACGTTGCCGTACGTGCCGCGCTCGCGCGGTGGTAGGGCGCCCTCGTTGCCACCACTGAACAGCGCCACGTCCGACAGGGTCGCGCAGTGGTCGGAGACCAGCTTGCGCGTCGGGTGGTTGTCCACGCACAGAAACACATGATCACCCGGCCGGATCAGCTGAGCGACGTTCTCGATGGTGACGAACTGCGGAATGGCGACAACGGCGACCTCACAAGATCCCAGCCACGCCGCAACCTCGGCCGCCTTGACCGTCGCCTTGTTGCCGACCTGCTGGAACACCATGCGGCGCGTGTTGGCCGCCTCGAAGCGGTCGCCGTCGATCAGCACCAGGCGCAACGGCCGATCGAGGCTCTTGAGGAACACCGTCAAATACTGCAGCACGACGCAGCCGATGCCGCCCAGGCCGATCACCTTGAGGCGGCTGTCGTCGGCCAGGCTGCAGACGAGCTCGACGGCCGTTGCGCTAGCACGGTTCATGACCAGCGCTCCTTTTCGTAGGACCACGACGAGCCGCTCAGGCCCTCGATCTTGACACTTACCTGTTCTACCCACTTACGAGGCACGAAATGACGTCGTTTCGCGTACCCCTCGAAAATCTGGTCGAACCGCAGGGCGAAGCGATAACCGTCGATCGCCAACTCCAGGTGGAACTCGGGCGGTTCGCTGTCGATACGGCCGACGATGCCGTGAACGCCGTCGCGATAGACCTCGTCGGCGCGGTCGGTGGACGAGCTGAACGCGGCCATGTTGCCGTGACAGTGGACGTCGCCGACGAGCAGATGCCGCGGCGGCAGCGGCGCCGGCACGGTGTAGCGAACATCGATCGGTGAGCGCTTCCCACTGTACGACTGCCAGACGGTCGCCTCCTGCTCGGGCACGTGCAGGCGGTAGCGCTGCCGTTCCAGATCCCAGAGCAGCAGCACGACCGACTCCGAGCGATGCAGCTCATAGACGCGATCGAAGAAGCCGACGATGAACTCCAGCGTGGACGCCCGCACTTTCGGGTAGCGCAGCACGCAACGCGGTTCATGTGGTGCGAGGGCGCGAGGCGGGCGGCGTGCGGGCACGTCGCTGCTGAAGAAGGCGTGATTGCGGCACAGAAACGGGCCGTCGCGCGTGAGCCAGTAGAACTCGGGGTCATCGGGCCGCGGCATGTCGGCGGCGGTCTTGAGGTAAATGGGAATGGCGGCCATGAATCCTCCTGCGTTCTTGCTCCCCCTCTCCGTGTCGGGGAGGGGGAGTAGCTGTCGTCACCCCTTCAGCATGTGGTTCAGGAAGCGGCTGATCAGTCCCGGCGCCTTCTTCCGCCGCGCCGGCTTCGGCGCCGCGCCGGTCAGCGCCTGTTGATTCTCCTCGAACAGGGCATCCATGAGTTGCCCGACGTTCAGCGGCACCGGCTTCCACGGCACCCCAAGCGCGAAGGCGTCATTGGCCGCGGTCGCCTTTTCCCACTTCTCGATCGGGTGCAGATCACGGTGAATCCCCTTCGAGGCGCCGTACCACGACGCCCCTTCGTGAGCCTCACTCGACAGGTTGAAACCACCGTTCCAGATGTGCTCCAACAGGGCGTGCAGCTGGCCGGTCCAGTCGGCCTCCGGCGGCCAGATCAGGTGCTGCGTGCAGATCCAGGCGCGCTCGCGCTGCGGCGTCGCGATGCGCGAGATGTTCAGCAGCGCCGGATAGCCGAGCGTGTCGGTGCGGCTGCGCAGCGGCTCGTTGCGGAAATACAGCTCGTTGGTGTGCATCAGGAACAGGCCGTCGCCGCGCTGGAAGTACACGGCGAACGTGACGGCGTACGGGACACCGAGGCGCACCTTGCGGTACTTCGTGCCGGGGCCGAAATCGCTGGGGGAGTCGGCGGCGATCCAGCGGAACTGGCGCACGTGCGGCGGCTGCTGATGGACGAGCAGCAGCAGCGGCGCTCGCCATTCGCAAAACTTGACGCCGTCCGGCAGGGCTCTGTCGCCCACGGGGGCGACGAACTCACCGCGGAGCATCTCCACCAGCTGGCCCTCCGACCGCTCCAGCCGCTGTCCCTCTTCGGTCGTAATGACTACTTTGCCGTTCGTGATACTCAGTTGATCGGCCATGTCCTTTATCCCTTCGTTTCGCGGACCCCTCCCCCCAACCCCCTCCCCTGCGAGGAGAGGGGGAGAAGAAAAGACGCCGTTCTGCTTGCTCCCCCTCTCCTTGCAGGGGAGGGGGTTGGGGGGAGGGGTCCGCGAAACCCGCTTAGCCCTTCTCGCCGGCCTGCTTGACGAAGTTCAGCACCTGCCCTTCGCGCAGGATCTCGTCCTCGCCCGTCTCGACGCCGTCCACGACGGCCAGCGCCTCCGGGTCGATGTTCATGCGGTCTTCCAGTTCCACGCGCGCCTGCTCGACTGTCATGCCGGCCAGCGGCAGACTGTGAGCGTACACACCGTGGATCACCTCGACGCAGCCGGGCTTCGCCTCGGCCGTCGCCGCGAAACTGTCGCCGTGCGGCTCCGGGCCGCCCGCGAAACTCTCGTGCCGTTCCTGTTCGTTGCTCATGGGTCGGTTCCTTTCGGTTGTCAATCGGGGTTCACTCGTCCAGTTCAGCCAGCGACGACGGCAGCGGGCCGCCGCGCAGGCGACGCACCGACGCGGCCTGCACACCTTCCGGCAGATCGACATGATCCGCCGCGTTGTACGCCGTCAGCGTGTCGGCGAGGGCGTCGATGTGCCGGCGCAGACCGTCGATCAGGGCGGCTGCTGTCAGACCGCAAGCGCCGCCGTTGTCGGTCTGCTCGGCAGCGAAGACTGCCTCATCAATGGCGCTCGACACCGCCTGCTCGACGATGCCGCCGGTGAGGAAATCACGCCGCGCCTTGGTGAGTTTGCGCCCCCCGCGTAACGTCACCTCGACGACGCTCTGCCGCTCGGCATTCGAGCCGAACAACGCCTCGACGACTTGATTGAGGACGGCGGCGCGCCCTGGACCGGCGTAGGGGTACTCCGGCCGCAACTTCTTGTCGAGCACCGCCGCCAGGCCGTCGCGGTCGAGGCGCGTAAACCGGGCCTGCACGCCGAGGCGACGACACATGGCGGCGTCGATCAGGTCGGGGCGATTCGACGTCGAGATCAGCAGCAGCGGCAACTTGCCCAGGTCGTCAGTCGGATCGTCGAGGCGCTGCAGCAACGTCGCGAGGATGCGGTCGTAGACGCCGGCCTCGTGCTCGCCGCGACGGCGCGCGATCCCCTCGACCTCCTCCAAGATCACCACCACCGGCAGCCGCAGCCGCTCGCCGCGGGCCGTCTCGACTTCCTTCGACGCCACCGCCTGCACATCGCCGAACAACTCCTCGATGTTCTTGTCGGAGCGGCCCAGCCATTCGGAGAGCAACTCGGCGAACTTGACGCGGACGACGCGGCTGCCGAGGTCGTTGCGGCCGGTGCGCTCCACCAGCATCTGATCGAACTCACGCAGAAACGCGCGTATCGTCAGCGTCTTGCCGCAGCCGCTCGGCCCCGTGAGCAGGGCGGAGAAACGCGGCCGCAGGTCGAAGCGCTGCAGCAGGTCCGGCCGAAACAGCAGGATGCGCGTGCGGCGCACAAGGTGATCGAGGATCCAGTGCGGCTTGCCGATGTCGCGCTCGGCGATGACATCCGGCACGCGCGAACGGTCGAGGAAACGGTGCTGGTGCTCCGTCTCCGCCGGCACCGTCGCGAGGGCGAACAGCCGCCGCGAACAGACCAGCAAACGGTCACCGTGTTTCAACTTCCCTGCCTTGACAGCGTCGAGGATTGGCTCTGAAGCGTAGAGCAATAGTCGCTCATTCTGGACGGTCGCTTCGATGAGGTCCGACCCGTCGAGGCGGCGCAGGAAGGTGCCCTGCTGGCCGACGCGCGGCGGGGCAGTGCTCACTCCAAGGACGACGCTGCCCTTGGGGTCGAGATAGACGGTGGCGCCCGGCTTGAGATTGCCGGGCGCGACGCGCGTGTGGAGCATGGCGTAGCGCTCCTGGCCATCGGGCGTGATGACGTGAGCGCGCGGCCGCGGACCGGGCAGCACGCCGTCGTCGCCGGCGATGAATGTCGCCGGGCGAACGGGGCCGTGCTCCAGCTCGGCGAGGGCCTGCTCGTACGCCTCCATCATCTGGAGCACCTGGGCCTCGGCGGTCTGGGCGCCGGCCTGCTGGAGCAGTTGTGTGAGGACGGCGTGCTGGGCCATCGGGTTGCCGCCGGTGTTTTGCAGCACGTCGAGGAGCGTCTTGGCGCGAACCTCGGCGGGCTTCTTGGGGTCGAGCAGGATCTGGCTCAGTTTGCTCGGCGCGGCGCTGGGCCGGGCGAGCGCGTCAGAGGGCGCGGACATGAGCGGTTCCTTGGGTTGGGGCGAAGGCTTCGCGTCGTTCTTGCTGGTTCGCTTCATGGCACCTCGGGACGATGGGCGCGACATGTGCGCGGCTTGGAGCCGACGTCGGAATGGGTTCCGGACTCTATGGCGTGCCGCCAACCGGTTCACGGCGCGACCGGCGGACGCCTTCGTTCGCGGCAGGTCGATTGCCTGTACGGGTGTTCGCACGCACCGGCGCCGCGGAGCGAGAAGGGTAATAACTTCTTTTAGAAGGAGAACGGGCAGCAGAAAAAGGTTCGGGGGGACAGGCGGCGCGGTCGGTTCTTGAGGCGCACCGCACAAACATCATGCAATCCGTGTACGGAATATGCTGGCCACTGAAGACATGGGCGGATAAATTGCGTGTGGTTGAGGCGGCG
>DASPXY010001071.1:0-10824 GCA_035637055.1 Gemmataceae bacterium
GCGGCGGAGCCGTTCATTCAACAGAGGACGCAGCAAGGCAAACTTGCGCCGCACAGTTTCCAGCACGGTGGTTCGGCTCATACAATCAACAATGGGCAAATGCGATGCCATCCGTTCAATTTATTGTTGCCCAGTTCCCAAGCATGGACCAAGTTCTACCTCCATGGTAGGATGTATGCAGTTCGTATCTACAGAATTGCTCGACTGGGGACACATTCAAGGTGCAGCAATGTTAGACTTGATCCGACAACGCCTCCGGCAATCACTCGTAGAGTGCATCACCGCGCTGAGCAATACCGATAAGAATCGCGAGATCGTCTTTGTGGGTCTCTATGCTGACTTGTACCATGGTCTGTTTGATGTCTGCCTAGATGATCTGGATAACATGGCTGTTGTCGTTTCGCGAGACCGCTCCGAAGTGATGCAAAAACGAGCAGAAATGCTCCGGGAGAGTATTGGGCAGGTTCCTGCCAGGTACTACCTAGCACAATATCGAAACACTATCCGCCCACATACGAAATACTTTGCCGATTTCAAGTATCCATTCCTTCGCTGCCACCAGTTCCATGAATGGGAAGACTATACTCGCCGCGAACATCCTCCTACCTCTCAAGCTGAGTTTGAGGAACAGGCGTTGCACTTTTGTTGGCTAGTCCTGGATGATTTGTTTTGTAGCGGCTGTCTCAACTTGTTGGATCGTGGCCCATTGCTACGATTAGGTTTTCAAACCCATGATGACGATCTAGGAGTGATTGTGACCCACGAAATTCCAGCAGAATAAGGGCGAGAAAATGGGTCCGAAGTGAGCGTCGTTCAGATAGTCGCAGGGACTTATGGGCATTGAAGTTCTGCTGAAGCGAAAAAGGAGACCGAGAAGGGTTCGGGACTCGTAGAACCGGGGACCGAAAAGGGCCGGGTCGGCGCGGCGGTTACCCGCCGCGCCTCCCACAGATCCGTACGTGCGCAATTAACGCATACGGCTCGTCAAGTCACGGACTCGCTGCGCACGGTGACACCCGCATGCCCGGCCACGGCAGTACGAAGACTCGTAGCCAGCCGAGAAACCGCGACCATGCCGTCTGCCCACGCCGTTTCCGGCGCGACAGCCACTTCCGCCACAGGGACCGAAAAGGTGTCAGGAACCGAACCCATAGAGAGATAGCTATTGTAGCTATCCGAGTCGGCGTCCGGCAGCACACCCAAGCCGCCGCACGACCGCTCTTCGACCGCTCGCCAAGCCACCGGCAGGGGCGGATGCCAGCGCCCCCTGCCGCAGGGCGCGCACCCGGACGCCCAGAGCAGCCGGAGAGGTGTCTGCGTGAAATGGAATGGAACGCAATGCTCCCGCTACCTCTCCCTTCAGCCTACCACAGACCGTACTGCCCCACGAGCCCAGCCGAGGCTGAAACGGTGCCAGACCGAAACAGAGGTCAGGTCTCGCAGAAAGAGCAGATGCCTATGATGGCTATGTCACCGTAACTTCCGTCCTTCCCTGGTTTGGGGGCAGGGCCATCCAGCGGACGACGGCGACCGAGGCGGTCAACACCCCGCTGCAGCGCACCACCGTCTCCGCGCTCAACACGGCGACCGGCGAGCAGACGGTGACCAACGCCGCCGGCTACAGTAGCCGCACGACCACCGACCTGTTGGGCCGCGTGGTGGCCAGTTGGGCGCCGGCCATCCCGGGTACCCTGGAGGCGGTGACCCAGACGAAGTACGACGCCCTCGGCCGGGTCACGGGGGCCATCGACAGCCACGGGTCGGTCACCTACTACAGTTACAACGACCAGTACCGGCGCGTGGACGTGACGGCGGCGACGGGCACAGCGGTGGAGCAGGTGACCACCTCCTTCAGCGATCCGCTCGGCCGCACCGTCGAGGCCATCGACCCGCGTGGCCTGTGGCTGCTCACCCTCTACGACGACCCAGAGCGGCGCGTCCAGCAGCAAAGGCGTCCCGCCGATGTGGTCCGCCGATCGCGGTTCTCAAGGTCTTCGCCCAACGAGGTGTCCGGTGTTGTTGAAACTCACCTGTCCGGCCTGCCTGCAGCGTCTCATGGTCACGGTGGAACGCCCCGGCCAGAAGGTGCGCTGCGGTCACTGCCAGATGGTTTTTGAGGCTCTCCTCCCGGTAGAAGTGCCTCCCACGAGTCCGGCAGAAGCCCCGAGCGGCCTGCCTGCCAGTGGTCCCGACACTGCGCCAGCGGTCGCAATGGACCCGGGTTCCGAACCGCCGGAGGTCCGCGTGATCGAGACCGCCCCTGCACGCCCCGCTCCGCTCGCCGTCGCAGAGCGCGTCAGGCAGGAGAGCCGAGACGGCGGTAACACCAGCGCTCCCCGGCCGGCTTTGCAACGGCGTTTCCGTATCTGGCTCTCTGTCGTCCTCCTCGGCTGCCTGGCGCTGCTCGTCGTGGCCCTCACCATTCTCCTCATCCGAAGTTGGCAAGAGAAGGGCGAACTCCGGGACGAACTCGCCCGAGTACCTCGCCCCTTCGGGGTGGAACTGCCTGGGGTGGTCAAACAAGATGGTTTGCGCACTGTCGATCTCCAGGCGAACGACCTGGCCTATGACCCCGTGCGGGGCCACCTGTACGCGGCGGTTAGCAGCGCAGCGCCACAGGGGGCCAACACCATTGCGGCTCTCGATCCCGCGACTGGCGCCCTGGTCTGGTCGGTCAACGTGGGCAGCGACCCTGGCGTGCTCGCCATGTCCCGTGACGCCAAGGTGCTCTGGGTCGGACTGCGCGGCGCCCCCGCCATCCAGCGCATCGACCTCGATAAGCGCACCTGCGGCCCCCTGTTGCCGCTCGGAAAAAGTCGGAATCGCTGGGAACTCTTCGCAGAATACATGCAGGTGATCCCTGAGAAGCCGGACTCAGTAGTGGTGTCGCACTATCGCAAGAACCTCATCCCCAAACGCGACCATGTAGCCGTCTACGATAACGGTGTTGCCCGCCCGCAACGGACCTCCAACTTCAACCCCTGCAATTGCCTTGCCTACTCAGACGACCCTGGCATCCTGTTCGGTTACGATAATGAGTCCACGGAGTTCGGGCTGCGGCGTCTCGCTGTAGACGAGGGCGGTGTGCGTGAACTCGATGTGTACGAGGGCGTTCTTGAGGGGTTCAGGGCGAACATCATCTACGCCGGCGGGCGCATTTACAGCACCAGCGGCGGCGTTGTGGACGCGCAGACGGGGAAGCGCATAGGCACGATCCCCGCCAAGGGACCACTCACCGTTGACCTCCCGCGGAAGCGGGCCTATTTCCTCGTAGAGAAGGGCAAGGCGCTCGAAGCCTACGACATCGACACACTCGCGCAGCGCGAGTCCTGCTTTTTGCCGAATGTGACGGACGCGCAGGGAAGTCTGACGCAGATCGGTGGCAACGCCCTCGGCTTCCGCACCGAGCGGCAGATCGTCTTCGTCCCACTCACCAATCTGCGATAGCCCACGCTCGGAATGGCAAAGCCCGTGGGACGGACCTCGCCGGAGTTGGAGAACCTCCCTCGAAGGCGAACGCCCACCGCCGATCACACACCGAGTACGATGACCTGGGACGGGTCAAGTTGGTTGAGGACAAGTATGGCTCGACCACCAGGTACTGCTCCTGCCTCTGTTGGCCGATCCAGTGTGGCCTGAAGCACAATTGAGACAGAGCGGGTGTGCCCGTTCGGCGTCCCGCCACGCCACAGCAGCGCATGGACAGGACACGCGGATACAGGGGGAGGGGCCACGGCTTCGGGTCTCCCGCTCACAGCCACGCCGGATCGAGACCCGTGAGGATTTTGCCGACACTGGGCAGTTCGCTGTAGTGGCGCCCCACCCACGGTTTCACCTCAGCGCTGCCATCATCGAGGATGAGCCCCGCCTCATCGACGTACACCAGCCACAAGGTCGGCCCCTTGGGTTGCAGTTTCTCCAACCGTTTCAGGCGATTGCGGAGGTTCATGGTTTTCCCTTTCCGGATAGTCGTTGTTCCAAAGCCTGCAGTCGCGCTTCTAGCTCCACGTTCTCGCGCAGCTTGACGCCCAGTTCCAGCAACGAGCGGGCGGCGCCGAGCCGCACGTTCTCGCTTTCGGCGGCGAGCGACTGGCGCAACACGTCGGCGGCTTCGGCCATGCCGTCCGCCACGCGCCCGAGGGAGC
This sequence comes from Gemmataceae bacterium, assembly GCA_035637055.1. Taxonomy (GTDB): domain Bacteria; phylum Planctomycetota; class Planctomycetia; order Gemmatales; family Gemmataceae; genus DASPXY01. The sequence continues at coordinate 4,146 of DASPXY010001071.1, forward strand.
GCTGCACCAAGTCGCCTCGCAGCTGGGCCACGCGCTGGCGAAAGGCGGCATCAGCCCAGCGCCGCGCTGCTGTCCGCTCCCCGATGCCGACAGCTTGTGCCGCGTCACGCAGGGTCTGCCCGGTCGCCACGGCGAGCGCCAGGGCCTCATCGGCGTTTCGTCTGCCACGGTGTGCCACAGTCTGCCCCTTTCGCGTCTACGCCAGCATTCCAGCCCCTCGGACGTTTCGGGTCTCGTCTGCCGGCCAGTGCAGTTTTTTCGCGTCCCCATGTTCGGACTCGGACAGCGTTGCCAGTTCCGGCTTGCCGTGTCCTCCACGCTCGCCTGGCGAGTTCGTCGAGCGTTGACGGCCCGCCTGGCGAGCGTCCCCCCTGTGATGCTACTTGCTCTCTACTCCACAAGGAGGGAGGTGGGTGGAAGCATCATCCGCCTGGCGAGGTTCCCCCTGCCGTACTACTCGCTCCCATCCTTCCCTTTGGCTTGCCCCGATTGTTGTCCGAGCAGCAGGGCCACAAGCCGATCCCGGTCCGCCGGCGATAGCCCGAGCAGCGCTGCCGCCAGCGCTTCCGGAGTCATTGCGGGCAAAACTGCACCGGAGTTTGCAGCGCAAGGAAGGGGTGTTTGCCGCAAGCTGTTATCGGAATTGGTGGTTGGGGAAATCGGTTCGAGTCCTGGTCGGGGAGCTGAACGAGTCAGATACGACAAAACGTACAGACGAGTTAACGCAAAACGCCGAGGGATCACACCCCTCGGCGTTTTGCGTTTCCCCGCGTTTTTCCCGCGGTTTGCGCTCTCCTCCCCCTCCCCGCAAAACTCTCGGGTTCGACAGAGATCATCCGGGGTGCGGTCGTAACCCATAGGGTTACGTTCGGACCCCGAATATCTCTGGCCCAAACTCTCAGACTCTCCGCTTACCGCACCCCGTCCGGTTAACACTACCGTCTCGACCGCACCCCGACCGTAACCTCGAACTCGGCCATTTCCGGGCTCTGGCGCCGCGGCCGCAGATGGGCAGGGGCAGGCCGCTGAAGCCCGTCGCAGAACTGGAGAGGGTGCCAGCGCCGAAGAGGCCGCGGCGGCAGCCCGGCAGGAGGAGTGATTGCGGGCTACCCGGCGATTCTGCGCTCAGCAGCGTGCGGCGCGGCGCACGCACATTACCCCGGCGCGACAAGGGAGCAGCGACCTGGTGGCAAGCCCTCATCTGCCGGGCGCTCCCGTGACGAAGTCCCGAGCGGCGAGTATGCGGGGGATTGTGCCGTCCTCCACGGCTCTGGTGAAGAATCCGCGTCGGCGTGTCGGACCGACGCGCGCGAGTACCGATCTTTCAACCAGGAAACGTCACGAACACCGCCCGTGTGGAAACTGCGGCCGGCTTCATCGAGTTCCTCAGACCGAAGCGATCGAACGTCGTGCCTTGCTCCTTGATGAATGTCCTGTGATAGCTCGCGATACCATTGCGCCACCTTTTCAGCGGGCGGAACGCGCCGTGTATTTCAAGTCGTCTAGATAGCTGCGCACGATCTGGCCCCCGATAGTTGAGGTGAACAGGCCGAAGCGGTCGAAGACGCCTCCTTGGGCCTTGAGGCCCTTGCGCAACGGAAGCGTCACGGAGTCTTTGCCCAGCGTCACTCGAACCGCTCCGCGCCCGCCCTCCGCCGTTGGATCGTAGACCAGCGACCATTCATAAACTTTGCCCGGAATGAGTACGGGACCCGTGGCGGCCTGGGCGCGGGTCCCTTTCGCAGTGGCCAGCGAAGGATGGAAATAATGACCGACCCGCGTCGGTCCCCCTACGTGGACGCCGAGAAAATGGCCCGCCGCGATGGGCGACTTCTCTTTGTTGGCGCCGTTGAACCAGCCCAGGTACATGTCCGAGTCCGGCGCCCCCGATTGCAGCATCACCTTGCCGCTCGCTTCCAGGCGGTCGTCCAGTGACAACGGCCCCACGCGATCTGCGTAGTAGGCGTATTTGCCGGAGCGCCAGAAAGTGCCGCCGACTTCGCCGGCCCGGCCGCCAGCGTGGTTGGTGAGGCTGAAGCCGAAGTCGTGTGCGCCGCCGACATCCTTCGACTGGTAACTGGCGCGATTCCCGCTGGCATCCCATTTCGGATCCTGGGCAAAATCCTGGGCGCGGTCGTTGTACCGGAGGTCGTCGAAGTAAATCTGCATGAACCCTCCGGGTTTCATCAAATTCATCAGCCCGAAATGGTCGAAGGTCGTGCCGTGCCGGCGGTATCCTTCCGGCAGATCGACCGTGAAGGTGTTCACGTCGGGGAAGCGCGTGCGGGCGTGCTGCTTGTGGTTTTCGGGCACCCCGGGCTTGTCGAATTCCCCGGGCTTTGGCGCGGTGCCGTGAATCGTGAAGGTGAAGCGGCCAAGACCGCCGGCGCCCTGGGGATCGTAGTCGAGTTTCCAGGTGTAGCGGGTGCCGTCGTTGCGGAGGGGCGTGGGCCGAAATTTGCCGGGGATAAACGGCGTGATGAAGGTGCCGCAGCTCTGGTTGTTCGCGGTGATGAGCCGGACTGCCAGGCGCGCGCCGCTGTGTTCGGAGTCAAAATTCATGCCGAGCGAACCGGTGGGCCGGCCGCCGCCGCCGGGTTGCTCCGCCCGGAAGAAGCCGAAGAAGATGCCGCCGCCGGGAGTTGTTTTGGTCAGAGCGAAACTTCCCGACGCGCTGAGCTTGTGGTCGAGCGTCACGCGGCCGATCTTGTCGGCATAGAACGCGGGGACCGAGGCGCGCGTCACTCGGCCCCCCAGTTCCCCCGCCGCGCTGCCGGCGAAGTGCGTCTTGCTGTAGCCGAAGTCCTGGGTCACGGTGGGAAGACGCCCGGGCACAATGCGATTGTTATGCCCTTCCCAGCCCGGATCCTTGTCGAAGGACTCGCTCTTGAAGACCGCTTGCGGCTGTCCGTTCGCCTCGCCGGGTTCGCGGCCGAAAGCGAGCGCAACGAGAAGTAGGCACCCGGCAGTGCAAGCCTGCCGGAGGTTCATCGCCGGAGCCGTGGTGCGCATCGTATTCTCCAGTCTGCTTCACTTTTTTGCCAGGTAACGATCGAGGACTTCGACTTTCGCGGCCTTCTCGGTGATCTTGCCCCAGAGAACCAGGCCGGCGGGGTTGCCGGACTTCACCACGGTCCACTGTTTGCCGATGCGGACCACGCTGCCGGAGAAGTCTTCGGAACCCAATTTGGTGGCGATTTCCGTGACATAGTGGCGTGCGTCGAACTTGATCGCCGCAATCTCGCCGGCGCGACGGAAGGCAGGCGTGGCAGGAGTCTTCTTGAAGCCGTTATCGGCGATGATGTCGTTTTCCGAGAGGCAGATGACGCCGCCTTCCGCGCCGTGAGCGCCCCCCTTGCCGTTGCCGACAATGAGATTGCGGCGCATTTCGACGCGGCCAAAACGGCTGACGCGGATGCCCCCGGGGGCGCCGCGCTCGGTGTCATTGCCGGCGATCAGGTTGTCCTCGATCCGCACGGGGCCGTCGGGCGACGAATCATGCCGCTTACCTTCTTCATCGTAGTAGAGATTTCCCATGACATAGATGCCGCCGCCGTCGTCGCCCGACAAGTTGCCAACGATCCAGTTGTAGTTGATCAGCGGCATGGCGTTCCCCTCGACCCAGATGGCGCCGCCGTCGTTGTTCAGCACGGCGGCGCCCAGGACCATGACGTTGAAGGAAATCTGCGGCGAACTCTCCTCCGAGCAGGCAATGGCCCCTCCGGTAGAACTGCGCGTCCCCACTCGGCCATGATAGATCTGGTCGTCCTTGACGCCGGCGATGTTGTTGCAAAAGACGTTGCGGAGGATCTTGGCCTGGACGTTGCCGCGCGCCGTGATGCCGGCCCCGGAGCCGACTTCGGTGGTGTTCTCGCAGATTAAATTGTTGCAGACGTAGGCGCGCGAGCCCGCGAGCAGTGCGATGCCCGCGCCCTCGTAGCCGACCTGTTTGCCCAGGCCTTCCTTGATGAACATCTTCAGCGTGTTGTTGCCGACGATGATGTTGTTGACGAGGGTCGGCGACGTGCCCGCGCAAACGATGCCGCCGCCGTGCGCCTTCTGCTCGCCGCCGGTAATCACAAAGCCGTCGAGCCGGGCATGATCGGCGCCGAACACCACGGGGCCCTTTTTCTGGGCGTCCAGGATCGTGGCATGCTGATAGACCTTGCGTTCCTTCCAGTCCTTGGCGTCAAACCCGCCATACAGATCCACGTACGGTTTCATGCGAATGCTGGATTCGTGGTAGGTTCCCGCGGCGACCAGGACGGCGTAGCGCTTGCCCGGCGCCGCATCCGTGATGGAGGCGAGGGCGCCGCTGACGCTCTGCAGTTTTCCCCCGGGTGCGACGTGGATCACCTGGGCGTATGCCTTCAGATCCACCCGGATCGGCTGCGGGCCGAGGTGCTCCATCGGCACCAACGGCGCCATGGGAGGCTGCCCCTTGGGTGTCTTCTTTTTCACCTGCCCCAGGGCGCTCCCCAGGTTCGCGCTGATGAGCAGTGCCGCTGCAAGCACGCTCGCCGCGCTCCACAGTCTGCCTCTCTTGAGGGGCCGACCCGTCCGATTCAGGACGCATTCTCCGCCGAGGATGCTTGACATCGGGATTCTCCTTGGTGACAGGGTGTTGTCTCAATGGCGCCGCTCTCGGACACGGCGTCGGGCAGGGTACGGACGTACTTGAGCAACAGGGCACGGCCCTTGCCGACGTGAACACGCATGGCGGCACGTGCCTTGTCCGCATCGCCGGCGACGATGTGTTGAAAGAGTTCCTGGTGTTCCCCGTCGGTAACCTGCCGGCTTTCCTCCGAAAGCAAGAGGTTCAACTTCGCGGGCGCGATCAGCCGCCACAGAGTTTGCAGGAAAACCAGCAAGACGCGGTTGCCCCCGACCCGGGCAATCGCCAGGTGGAACGCTTCATCCGCCTTGATAAAGGCGAGCCGATCTCCGCGAACGCCCAAGACTGCTTCCAGCGCCTGGCGCAGCGGCAAGAGATCTTCGGGACGCCTGTTCCGCGCCGCCGCGGCGACCAGTTCCGACTCCAACACGAGCCGGGCATCTACCAGATGAAACAGGTTCTGCTCTTGACTGAGGCTTTGCTCAAGTGCCGGAACAAGCCCGACGGTTCGGTTTTCGGGGTCGAGGTCTTGCACGAAGACTCCGAGACGCGGTTCGATCCTCACGAAGCCCAGCGTCTGCGCTTCCAACAGAGCGTCACGGATGGCGTTCCGTCCCGACCCCAGGGTTGCCGACAGCTGGCGGATCGTCGGCAGGCGGTCGCCCGGACCGTAGCCTTCGCGGCGCACGAAGTCCAAGAGGTCGCTGACCAAGTTGCTGCTGAGGATGGTCGGGGGCACAGGAATCTCCGATCGGGGCGCCTGACAATCAGCTGAAACAAATCTGATAGTCATATCAAACACTGCTGCGGCCAATAAGTTCCGCCTTGCTGATCGAGTTCTGGTCCACGCACGGAGAGTGCGCGTCGGTCACCTCGCCCGATGGGCTCAACGCTGCCATCCTCGCCGCAGTTGTTGGCCCGCGGACAGCTTGACATGGGTGCAGTAATTCGCCGCACCCCGAACGTAACCTCGAACTCACCATTTTTCGGTTAACACGCCGCGTCACTTCGACCTCGCGCCGGGTAGATAGAAGGGTAGAGAGATCATCCCCGCCAGACAGCGTTCCGGCCGCAGAAAGGGGACACGCGCCTATTTCTCTCCAGAAGAGATCAAAAGACGCCTTTCTCCGATCCGGCAAGGGCCGGGTCGGCGCGGCGGGTTCCCACTGCGCCGACCCTCGCCGCGGATACCCTGGCGGCCGAAGTGAAAAAGGCCCGCAGGAAGAAGAAGCCGTTGCGTGTCGCGCAGATGAAAGCGCTGAAGGACGAACACGCCCAGAGCGTCAGGCCGCTGCAAGCGCTCGCGGCGGAGGCTCGGCAACTGGAGCGGCGCGTCGCCGAGTTGGTGAATGCGGCCTACGGCCTGACGGCGGCGGAAGTCGCGCTGATGTGGCGGACGGCGCCGCCGCGGATGCCGGGCGAGCCCCCTGGCGTCTGACGCAAGGACAAGGGCGACGCTCTCCGGAAGCCAGGGCGGCTAGGAAACTGCCGGCGAAATGCACGGCAGACCATCCCGGCGTGCGCGGCGCGCACCCCGAACGGCTGGGCACCTGAAAGGGGGTCTGCGTGGAATGGAATGGAATCCAATCTTCCGACCTCCCCTGTCTTTATTTTACCGCGCCGGGCGCTCCTGCGGTAGCCCAACCCGGACGGCGGTGGAAGTCGCGCTAATGGGGCGGAAGCGGAGGAAGCCGTTGCAGTGCGCGCCGGTGATGGCCTTGGCTACGGCACCGAGGGATTGGTAAACCGTGCCCTCGTACTCGAAGCCGTCGATGGCCGGTTGACGACCTACAGCCGCGACAGCACGGGGTCCCTGCTCGCCGTCACCGACCCGCTGGGACAGACCGCCAGTTACACGCGCGATGCCCTGCAGGAAGCGGTTGCGGAGCGAGCGGCGGATGCGCTTGGAGGTATCGGCGTTGTAGAGTTCGTGGCGCACGCTGGCGAACCCGGCCAGGACGCGCCAGCCGTCCTGGCCCGTATCGACGTTGTCGTTGATGGCGACCAGGCGGGTCGCGTAGTCCTCGCACAGCTCGCAGAACAGCTGGGAGTGGGCACGCCGGA
>DASPXY010001072.1:0-3338 GCA_035637055.1 Gemmataceae bacterium
TGGCCCGGCCCGACGCCGCGGAGGTCGGCGTTTACGGCAGCGGTAAGCAGGCCCGCACTCAGGTCCAGGCCGTTTGCAAGGTCCGCAAGGTGCGTCGCGTTCAGGTCTACAGCCCCAACGAGGAACACCGCCGCCACTTCGCCCAGGACATGCAGGCAGTTTGCCAGTGCGACGTTGAGCCGGTGCCGCGGCCCGAAATGGCCGCCGAGGACAAGGACATCATCATCACCGCAACCACCAGCCGCGAGCCGGTCCTCAACGGCAACTGGATCGCGGAGGGCACGCATCTCAATATCGTCGGCTCGAATTATCTGGGCAAGGCCGAGGTGGACGCCGTCGCGGTGCGCCGCTGCGAGTCGATCGTCGTCGATAGCAAGGACCAGGCACGCCTCGAAGCCGGCGACTTCGTCCAGGCGTTTGAGGAAGGCTCCATTCACTGGTCCGACATCCACGAACTGGGCCAGGTCATCGTCGGTCGCTACACCGGCCGCGCCCATCCGCAGGACGTCACCATGTTCAAGTCGCTGGGCATCGCGGTCGAGGACATTGCCGTCGCGAGCCGCGTCTACGCCAAGGCGCAGGCGGCCGGAGTCGGCCGCTTGCTCGACTGGTAGGACGCTCCGTTTGAAGCGGTTTCAAAACCGGTGGGACCGGCGGGACGCCGGTCCCACCGACCAGGGGTTTTGAAATGGCTTCTTAGCGACGCTTCGCAGAAACGTCGCTAAACGGATGGCACATCACTTGCTTGATTCTCTCTTATCGGCCGCGTTTCATTCGCCGCTCGTCTTGGGACTCTCTGCGCCAATGTGAGGAAGCCATGACCGCCGGAAAACGCTGGGTGAAGGACGTCAAGACGGTTTCGACCTTCCCGCCCGAGGGGCTCTTTACCAAGGATGCGCGGACCATCGCCAAGATGATGGCGAGCAAGCAGGTGAGTCCCAGGGGCATCGGATCCGGGATTCGCATGATCCAGTTTTTCATCAACCGGGCGGGCAAGAGCCTGCCCCCCGCGCGCAAGAAGGAGTTGGAGAAAGCGAAGACACTGCTCCAGGCCAGGGCGAAGCGCGAGGAATCCTCAAGACGGTGAAGCCATGAAAAGTGTGTTGACCGACTCGAAGGGAAGAATCCCCTCGAAGGACGAACGGGCGTTCCCATTCCTCCGCCTCAACCAGCGCGAAGGGAAGCCGCGCGCGCACGGGATCACCGAGATCCGTGGTCCCTACTACACGCCGATGGGGACGCACTACTTGCGGGACGTCCTGGAGACGATGGGCGCTTACGTGGACGCGCTCAAATTCGCGGGCGGCTCCTTCGCCTTGATGCCGCGGCGGGTCGTGCGCGAACTCATCGATCTCTGTCATGAGCACGACGTCCTGGTCTCTACCGGCGGCTTCATCGAGTATGTGCTCGGCCAGGGCGCCGAGGCGGTTCACCGTTACATTGACGAGTGCAAGGAACTGGGCTTTGATACCGTCGAGATCTCCAGCGGCTTCATCACGGTCCCCACGGACGACCTCTTGCGGCTGGTCGAGCGGGTTCAGGCGACGGGGCTGAAGGTCAAGCCGGAAGTCGGTATTCAGTTCGGCGCCGGCGGGGCCAGCGCGGCCGCGGAACTGGAGGCCGAGGGGACACGCGATGCGGAGTGGGCAATCGCTCAGGCACGGCGATTCCTGGACGCTGGGGCCTACCTGATCATGATCGAGTCCGAGGGGATCACCGAGAATGTGGCGAAGTGGCGAACCGATGTGGTGGCTCGTATCGTGAACGACCTGGGACTGGAAAAGGTCATGTTCGAGGCCGCCGATCCGGAGGTGTTCTCCTGGTACGTCAAGACCTACGGTCCCGAGGTCAACCTGTTCGTCGATCACAGCCAGATTGTTCAGCTGGAATGTCTGCGTTCGGGTATCTGGGGCACCAAGAGCCTGTGGGGCCGGGTGCTGACCTACAAGGGCTGATTAATCGATGACCTTTTGCCCGTGGTGCTGGTCGTACCAGCGGCGCAGTTCGCCGTCGCAGCGTGCAAGGGAGCCGCGTCCGAGCGACAGCGCCACGGCCCCCGCGAGCAGCGATCCCACGGCCGCGGTCTCAGTCCCGGCCAACGGCTCGTACACGCTGCCGGGCGGCATGAGCGCGGCCAGGGCAGGCAGCCCCGCCCGATACAAAGCCATCGTCAGGACGGGCAGACCGATCGTCAGCAGTAGCCCGAGCGTGTTCGCCTGGACGCCGCGCGAGAATGCCTGGAAGCCCAGCACGAAGTACAGGCCCCACAGGATGACGCCCGCTGCCAGCGAGGTCAGCACCTGGGCCGGACCGACCTTCCCCGCCAGCAGGGCAGCCATCCACAAGCCCACCGCCACCGCGAAGTAGCCGCGTCCACGCCGCCACGCCGCCGCGGCGGCCGCGTCCCAGTAGTCCGCCGCGCTCAGCCGCGTCAACAACAGTAGTTCCAGCCGCCGGCAACGATCCTGGGCGTTGCTGTCCCACAGGCCATACTGATACGCCGCCGGCACAGCCGCAAGCACCACCAGCGCCGTCGCCATGCTCGGGATCCCGCCCAGCGCGTCGAACGCCTCGAAGACCTGTCGCCCCAGCCACGCCGGCCACGCCGACCCGGCGACCGTGTACAGCGCGTAAATCGCCCCGAAGCCGCCCGCCAGCCACAGGTTGACTCGCCCGGTGTATTCGCTGACCCGCTTCACCGCCCACCAGCGCAGCGGCTTTTCCCCGACAACCGCTCTTTTTACTCCAGAAACATCAGGCGCCGGTAGATAATGGCGATCGTGGAAGTGTCCTTTCAACCGGCAGGCGGCCCGGAACATGAGGACCGCGACAATGGCCACGGCCAACCCTTCCAGCACCAGCAACCGCTCAAGATGTTCAAGCGGTTCGTCCCTGAGCGTATCTTGCAGGACGGCGAAGGGGCTGGAGCGGTGCATCGTCATGAACCAGCCGGCGACCAGGCGGCCGACGTCGCCCGGCAGCCAGGCGAGCCAGGCGCGCAGGTGCTCGCCCGCCAGGACGCCGATGATGAGGTACAGGACGACCAGCGCCAGAATCAGCCGCTCACCCCAGCGGCGCACCGCGATCGGCTCGTACGCCCAGGTCACCAGGCTGAAGCCGGCGAGCGCTCCCCAGGTCAAAGGCATCAGCAAGAGCGGGGGCAAGTCGAGGAAGTCCAGCAGTCCCTCGCCGGCGAGCAGCAGCAGCACCGGCAGGCCGGCGAGGGTAACGAGGGCCAGCCGCGTCAGGCCGACGAGCGCCTCGGCGAGGAACAGTTGCCGCGGCCGCACGGGGCTGACGAGAAGGAACTCCAGCGCCTGGCTTTTCGGTAACTGCGT
>DASPXY010001073.1:0-4561 GCA_035637055.1 Gemmataceae bacterium
CAGCCCATGCCGAGGATTGAGCGGCGGTAGCGCGTGCGCAGATCCATTTTGACCAGGCTGGCCCAGAAATAGCGGCAGCGCCAGATCGCCTGCATGTACGCCAGCATAACTCTCCCTCTAAGACAAAGTGGTTAGTGGTTAGTGGTTAGTGGTTAGTGAAGAAAGACAAAGCCCCTCTTCACTGACCACTAGCCACTAGCCACTAACCACTTTTGGCTTTTTCAGGCTGCCCGCTCTTGCGCCAGAAGGTCGGACTGCGTGTGCGTGGGTTCCTCGCCGCGCAGCACAGCCAGGTCATTGTCCACCATCATGCGCACCAGGCCGGGGAAGCTGACTTCCGGTTGCCACTTCAGCCGCCGCCGGGCCTTCGACGGATCAGCCAGGAGCAGGTCCACCTCAGCGGGGCGGTAGAATTGGGGATCGACGACGACGTGGTCGTGCCAGTCGAGGCCGACATGATCGAAGGCGATGCGCACGAACTCCTCGACGGAGTGAGTCTCGCCGGTGCCGATGACGTAGTCCTCGGCCGTCTCTTGCTGGAGCATCAGCCACATGGCGCGGACGTAATCGCCTGCATAGCCCCAATCGCGCTTCGCCTGCAGATTGCCCAGACGCAGTTCCTTCGCCAGCCCCAATTTGATCTTCGCCACCGCGTGCGTGATCTTGCGGGTCACAAACTCCAGGCCGCGGCGCGGTCCCTCGTGGTTGAAGAGGATGCCGGAGCAGGCGAACAGGCCGTAACTTTCGCGATAATTGACCGTGATATAGTGGCCATAGACCTTCGCGACGCCGTAGGGACTGCGCGGGTAGAATGGGGTCGTTTCCCGCTGCGGCGTCTCCTGCACCTTGCCGAACATCTCGCTGCTCGATGCCTGGTAGAAGCGGGCGCGCGGACAGTGCTGCCGCAGCGCGTCGAGGATGCGCGTTACGCCGACCGCGGTGAACTCGGCAGTGAGAACGGGCTGGTCCCAACTGGTCGGCTCGAAGGACATGGCAGCGAGGTTGTAGACCTCGTCGGGCCGGGCCTGATCGAGGACGCGGGCGATGGAGGTCTGGTCAAGCAGATCGCCCTGATACAGTTCCACGCGGCCGCGGAGGTGTTCGATGCGCTGGAAGTTCTCGGTGCTGGAGCGGCGGACCATGCCGCAGACGCGATAGCCCTTGCTGAGCAGCAATTCCGCGAGGTGGGAGCCGTCCTGACCGGTCACGCCGGTAATGAGCGCCGTCGGCATTGTGTGTCCCTCTGGCATCCGTGTCGAGAAACAAACGCGAGCCTCGCGCACCTGCGCGGTCCCTGCGCTGCGCGGTATGGGCTGCCAGCCTCGGCACAACAGGTGCAGTTTCTGAGCCTGTGTGCCGTGCTGGAGCAGGGTATAGCAGAGAATCGCTCGACAGGTCAAGGCAGCTTGCACTACCTGGGAGGGAACCCTCCAATGTTGCGCTGCCAGGGCCAGGAACCCCTAATGGTGCGCGGGAACGGCACACCAAATGGGCGACCAATCGTGGACAAACCCGGCGGTCGGGTCTTGTCCGCAGTTCCCTGACGCCCGCCGAGCAATTCGTCCCGCAGCGGCTCGGCGTCGTACAGTGCTCGCAGCGCCTCCAGCACCGCGCGCGAATGCACCGAGATGTGTCGTGCCTGCTCGTCGGTGTAGACGTAGTTCCGCACCAGGCCATGACGGTTGCGGTCGAAATTGAGGCCGACCAGCTCACCGGCGCGGTTGAGCACCGGGCTGCCGGAATTGCCGCCGATCGTGTCCGACGTTGCGGCGAAGTTAAAAGGTGTTTTCAGGTCCAGTTTGTCCTTTCCTGCCAGCCAGCGCTTCGGCAGGGCAAAGGGCTCGCGCTGGCCCTGCTCGTCGGCCCGCTGGAACGCCCCGGCGAAGGTGGTCGCGGAGGGGATCTTTTTCCCATCCTCCTCGTAGCCCTTGACCACGCCGAACGCCAGGCGCAACGTGAAGGTCGCGTCCGGTGGGATGCGGTCGCCGTACAGCGCAAACCGCGCCTTCGCGATCTCCGCATACGCCTGCTGTTCGGGCTCCTCGACCTGCTCCTCGTGGCGTTTGCGCAGTCGCCGCGCATCCTCGTCCACCAGCAGGGCGAACTGGATCATCGCGTCGTCGGATTGCTGCAGCGTCTTCAGGTCGGTTGCGGCCAGCCGGCGCCGCTCCTTCGGGTCGCCGAGTTTCGTGCCCGCGGTCAGCGCTGCCGCCCGCCCCGCCGCGGACTTGCCGCCGAGTACCTTGAGCACGAGCGGATGCGCGCCGCCCAGGTTCTCGGCGAGGAACGACAGCGAGCCGGCCAGCTTGACTCGTTCGAGGTCGGGGTAGATCGGCGCCGGCGAGAAGAGCTGGAACTTCAGCGACTCCAGGGCGGCCGTGCGATACTCGCGCAGCCGCTGGGCATCCGGCTTCTCCTTTTCCGTGACCAGGCGTACCAGATGGCGCGCGATGCGGAAATACCGGCTGTTAAAGGCATCGGCGAGTTCCAGCAGGGCGTATTCGCGCTCGAATTCGGCGAGGGCCTTCTGCGAGGCGGCGATGCGACCGAAGGCCCCGGCGCAGGCGTCCCAGGCCGACGCATCCTTGACCCGCAACTCATCGAGGAAGGTCGTCTCCGCCCGTTGCTTGCCGCCCAGGATCGCCGGGTCGAGCAGGCCCTGATACTGTCCGGTGATCGCCTTGCGCGCATTGGCGACCGAGTAGAGGTCGATTTGTGCCATGCGGGCCTGTGCCGGCCCGGTTGCCCCGAACTGCCCGAGCAGCGCTTCCAGGGAACGGAGCCGGCTGAGCAGGTAGGGCAGCGTCAGGTCGCGGCGATGCTCCAGGCGGGTGAGCGTCTCCAGGCGGTTCGTCGAGCCGGGATGGCCCGACACGAACACCACGTCGCCCTCGACCGGCCCCTGCGCGCTCCATTTGAAATAGTGCTCCGTTTTCGGCGGTTTGCCGTTCTCGTAAACGCGGAAGAAACAAACGTCGAGGTCGTAACGTGGGTACTCGAAATTGTCTACGTCGCCGCCGAACGAGGCGATGGCCTGCTCCGGTGCAAAGATGAGACGCACATCGGTATACTTCTTGTAGAGGTACAGATGGTACTGGCCGCCCTGGTACAGCGTGACGACATCGCTGCGCAGCCCGGTCTTCGCAAGCGACTCCTTCTCGATGGCCGCGATGATGGCCCGGCGCGCGGTGGCGGCCTCGGCAAGCGTTTTGACATCCTTGACGTTGACTTGCACGCGGTCGGTGACGTCGATTATGTCCTGGAGGACGTTCAACTCCAAGTCGGGGCACTTGAGTTCCTCGGCGCGGGTGCGAGCGTAGAAGCCCTGCTGATAGTAGTCCTTGCCCTTGACACTGAGTTTCTGCAGCGAGTCGGCGCCGATGTGGTGATTGGTGGCGACAAGGCCGTCGGGCGAGACGAAGCCGCCGGAGCCGCCATTGTTGAAGCGCACCGACGCCCGCATGGCGCGCTTCAGCCAGGCGTCGTCAAGGTCGAACTTGTACTTCGTGCTGAGCAGTTCGCGCGGCGGCCGATTGAGCAGCCACATCCCTTCGTCGGCGCGTGCGGAGCGGAGGGAGCAGGTCAGGAGCAGGGCTGCCATCGCGGCGGAGAGGAACGCTGGACGTCTCATGGCGCAACCTCGAACCTGGGGGCAGGGCGGATGCTGGTTATCAGATGGCATTGAGGGCCGGAAGTCAAGTTGCGAGGTTCCCGCTTGCGGGTTAGCACTTGGGAGAGTGCTAACCCGCAAGCGGGCTTGAGCCGTGGAATTTAGTGGCTTCATGCCGGAAATTGCTTGCTTGTGGTGCATTTCCTGTCACGATCAACTACTTGAGAGACGCTCGCGGAAGTAATGAAACGAGGTGGCCTTCGTGGCTCGTCAGCAACCGAAGTTAATTGTTCTTACCGGCGCTACCCGGGGCCTGGGCCTGGCGATGGTCGAGAAGTTCGTCGAGTTGGGCCACACGGTGTGCGGCTGCGGCCGGTCGCGGGAGGGCGTGGACTCCTTACGCCGCCGCTTCGGCCCGCCGCACGACTTCGCGATGGTCGATGTGGCGCAAGAGAGTCAGGTCGAGCCCTGGGCGGCGCGGGTTCTGTCCAGCCGCGGCACTCCCGACGTGCTCATCAACAACGCCGCCATCATCAACCAGAACGCGCCCTTGTGGCAGGTGCCGTCGGAGGAGTTCAACCAGGTCATTGACGTAAACATCAAGGGCGTGGCCAACGTGATCCGGCATTTCATCCCCGCGATGGTGGCGCGCCGCACCGGGATCATCGTCAACTTCAGTTCCGGGTGGGGCCGTTCGGTAGCCGCGGAGGTGGCGCCTTACTGTGCTACCAAGTGGGCCATCGAAGGGCTAACGCAGGCGCTGGCCCAGGAGATCCCGCGCGGGATGGCCGCCGTCCCATTCAGTCCCGGAGTGATCGATACGGACATGCTGCGCAGTTGCTTTGGCGGCAGCGCCAGCCGCTATCCGTCGCCGAAGAAGTGGGCCGAGACGGCGGTGCCGTTCCTGCTGCAACTCAACTCGCGCGACAACGGCAAACCGGCGACGGCCCC
>DASPXY010001074.1:0-5808 GCA_035637055.1 Gemmataceae bacterium
CTTCTACGGATGGTGCGGGCACGCGTTGGGCGCCACGAAGAAGCGCGGGTGCAGTTCCTGCGAAGGGACGGCGAGCGCCGCGGGAACCTTCTGCCACTCGGTGCGGTACTCCAGCAGAATCGCGCTGCCGGTGACCGTCTCCTGGACCTCCTTCAGATACGGCACCTGGATCTCGTAGGTTCTCTCCTTGGTGACGGGGTAGAAGACCCGCTCCTTGACCGTGCGCATTTCCGTGCAAGGCTGCATGACCGGGTGGCATTCACCTGTGGTGGGGCAGGTTTCCATAACGGGTTTCATGGTCGTGAAGGGGACTTCGCGCGTGACCTCGCGCGACTCGATCACGGTCTCGATCACCGTGCGCTTCTCCGGGCGAAAGAACACCTGCAGCGCGGGCCGCACTTGCTGGACAGGCACTTCTCTCGGCGTCAGTACCTGGATCGGCTCATCGCGATCGAGCCATAACAACTTGACGCCGGGGTGGGAATGGTCACAGGGGGCATGCACCGGCGGGGCTTCCAGAACGGGCGGCAGTTTCTCCTCCGGCGGCGGGATTGTCTCCTGGGCGGGACCGGGGGCGGATGTACAGGCCAGCAGCAAGACCGCGGTGAGCGGCAGGGTAAGTCGTTTCATGACAATCCTCCTTGTGCGAAACGCCACCGCGCTCCCCGCGGCAGCACCCAAACAGATCATGCAAGCCTGCGCCAAAATCGGCGCCACGCAAGAGCATCCTGGCCGGTTTGTCCCGCTTCCCGCAGGACCGCGCTGGCGCGATTGATCTCCACGGCAGGGTTTCGCGCGGCGGCACTGTCGTTCCAGAGCGTTCTCCAGTCGCAACTGTCAAAGCGCAATCGCAATGTCCTCTTCCCCACAGGAGAAGGTTCTCTTTGCCCAAGGCCAGCAGGGCGTCTGTCTGCGCAACGACGCACGGCTGACAAGGTTGCCCTCAGCCAGCGCGCGCGGAGGGGCTTGCAGGGCATGGGACAGCCCCCGGTCACCGGACAGGTCGAGCGGGCAGAGACCAGGACACTGCTTTTGTGCCCTGCTGTTCTCGGGAGCACAGCACTTTTTCGTCGCTTTTCTCGCGGCCCCTGGTACATTAAGTGAGTTGACTGCCATGCCCGTGCCTACCGTGACCAGCTTGCCCACGAACCTCGCCGCACCGCCATGAAACTTACGCCGCACTTCTGCTGGATCGTCGCTGCCGTGGCGTTCGCCGCTCCGGGTCACGGAAAGGCTGCCGACTACGCCATTCCACCAGCGAAGAAGGATCATTGGGCCTGGAAAGGGCCAGTGCGCCCACCTGTCCCCCCGGTGACGGATCGCGCCTGGGTAACCAACCCCATCGACGCCTTCGTGCTGGCCAAACTGGAGGCCGCGAAGCTGTCGCCCGCCCCGCCAGCGAGCCGCGAGCACCTGCTGCGGCGGGTGACTTTCGACCTGATCGGCCTGCCACCCACCCCGGACGAGATCGACGCCTTTATCAACGATCCCTCGCCGCGCGCCTGGGAAAAGGTCGTGGATCGCTTGTTGGCATCGCCGCATTACGGGGAACGCTGGGGCCGGCACTGGCTCGACCTCGCCCGCTACGCCGAGAGCAACGGCTACGAGCACGACGAGATCCGCCCTGGAGCGTGGCGCTACCGCGATTACGTCGTTCGCGCTTTCAACGCGGACAAGCCATTCGATCGTTTCATCAAGGAGCAAATCGCCGGCGACGAGTTGTATCCCGGCGACGTCGAGGCGCTGATCGCCACTGGCTTCAACCTGCTCGGCCCGGACATGACCGACGCCGCCAACCAGGCCCAACGCCGGCAGAATACCCTCGACGACATGACGGATACGACAGGGCTGGTATTCCTCGGCATGACAATCGGCTGCGCGCGCTGTCACGATCACAAGTTCGAGCCGATCCCGCAGAAGGATTTCTACCGCCTGCAAGCGTTCTTCGCCCCGGCGGTCTTTCGCCGCGATTTGCCGCTGGCTTCGCCGGAAGCGAAAGCCGCCCATGAGCGAGCGCTCAAGGAGCATGCAGCGCTCGTCAAGCCGCTGCAGGCCGAAATCGCGCGGCTGGGCAAGAGCGACAAGGGCAAACTGAAGGAGTTGCAAGATCAGCTGAAGAAACTCGACGCCCGCAAACCCGCCTCGCTGCCGACGCTGGCCGCTCTGCAGGAAACGATCACGCCCGCCACGAAGACGTTCCTGTTACGCCGCGGCGAACTCAAGCACCCCGGCGAGGAAGTCGACCCAGGCTACCCGATCATCCTCGTTTCCGACAACCGTTCGCTACCGGCGAAAATCCCGGCGCTGCCGGCGAGCACGGGGCGGCGCTCGGCGCTGGCGGCGTGGCTTGCCAGTCCCGAGAATCCGCTGACGGCGCGTGTGCTAGTGAACCGCCTGTGGCAGCATCACTTCGGCCGGGGCATCGTGCCGACGCCCAGCGAGTTCGGCGTGCGTGGGCAACTCCCGACGCATCCCGAATTGCTCGACTGGCTGGCGACGGAGTTCGTGGCCCAGGGTTGGAGCGTCAAGAAAATGCACCGCCTGATGTTGCTGTCCAGCGCGTATCGGCAATCGACGACGGCAGCGCCGCAGGCACTGCGTCAGGATCCCGACAACCTCCTCTTCAGCCGCATGAATCGGCTGCGCCTGGAGGGCGAGGTGATCCGCGATTCATTGCTGGCGGTGAGCGGTCGGTTGAACGCGACGATGGGCGGCCCCGGCGTTTTTCCGCCGCTGCCGCCGGAAGTACGCGAGGGCCTGAAAGGCTGGACGGTCAGCGCCGACAAGAGCGAGCACGTGCGCCGCAGCATGTACATCTTTGCCCGCCGCAATCTGCGTTTCACCTTTCTGGAAGCGTTCGACCTGCCCGACAGCACGATGAGTTGCCCCAAGCGCGAGCGCAGCACGACGGCCCTGCAAGCGCTGACACTGCTGAACTCGCCGGAGGTTACCGACGCAGCCCGGGCGCTGGCGCAGCGCGTCGAACGCGAAGCCGGCTCAGCGGATGAGTGTATCACGCTGGCGTACCGACTGGTGCTTGGGCGACAGCCATCGGCGGAAGAGACGAGCCTGGCGCGGGAGTTTCTGCGCGAGTCGCCGCTGACGGAACTGTGCCGGGCGCTGTTCAATGTGAATGAGTTCGTGTATCCGGATTGAGAGCGAGCCGCCTCTTGGTTCGTAGTCCCGCCTTTAGGCGGTGTGACCGGCAACCGCCTAAAGGCGGGACTACGAACCAAGACGCCCGCGGCGCGTCAGGAAGTGCCACCCCATGAAACGCTGTGATGGACCGAACGGCCCCGACACTCGACCCGCCAGCCGCCGCGAGTTCCTGCAGCGCGCCGGCGGCGGCTTCGGGCTCATCGCTCTGGCCGCGATGCTCGCCGACGAGGGCCTGCTGGCCGCTGACATCCCCGCGGTGCCCAACCCCCTCGCGCCGCGCCGCCCACATCACCGCGCTCACGCCGAGCGCGTCATCTTCCTGTTCATGTCCGGCGGCCCGAGCCATCTGGAAACCTTCGACCCCAAACCGGACCTCCATAGGCTGCAAGGTCAACCGCTGCCCGAGTCGTTCGGCCCCGTCGCGACCCGGCGCAACGTCGCCCGCAACCGTCTGCTCGCCCCGCGCTGCTCGTTCCGCAAGCATGGGCAATCGGGCATTGAGGTGTCCGACCTGCTCCCGCACACCGCTGGTTGCATCGACGACCTGTGCGTGCTGCGCGGCTGTTACGGCGACAGCGTGACGCACCCCGAGTCAGTTTACCTGCTCAACACCGGCTCGATCCTGATGGGGCGACCGAGTCTCGGCGCCTGGGCCGCCTACGGCCTGGGCACCGAGAACCAGAACATGCCGGCGTATGTGGTCATGCCCGACCCGCGCGGTTGGGTCAAGGGCGGCGCCCCGGCGTGGGGCAACGGCTTCCTGCCGGCCGCCTACCAGGGCACCCTGATGCGCGGCGGCCGCTCGCCCGTCCCGCACCTGCAGACGCCGTCGGGCATTGACGATGCTCAGCAACGGCGGACATTAGACCTCGTCAATCGCCTCAATCGCACCCACCTGACCGGCCGCGAACACGACTCCGAGTTGACCGCACGCATCGCCTCCTACGAGCTGGCGTTCCGGATGCAGACCCATGCACCGGAAGTTGTGGACGTGGCGCGCGAGACGGTAGCCACGCGCCGCCTCTACGGTCTCGATCGACCGGAGACATCTGAGTTCGGCCTGCGCTGTCTGCTGGCGCGGCGCATGGTCGAGCGCGGCGTGCGCTTCGTGCAGGTCTACTGCGGCGATACCAACGGCTGGGACGCTCACTCCGACATCGTCGGCAATCACGGCCGCTTGTGTACCCAGAGCGATTTGCCGATCGCCGGCCTGTTGCGCGACCTGAAGGGACGCGGCCTGCTCGACTCGACGCTGGTGGTCTGGGGCGGCGAGTTCGGCCGCACGCCGATGACCGAGGGCACGTCGGGCCGCGATCACAACCCGCACGGCTTTTCGATGTGGCTCGCTGGCGGGGGCGTCAAGGGCGGTCAGGTGATTGGCAGCACCGACGCCGTCGGCCTCCGCGCCGCTGAGGACCGCACGCACGTCCACGACGTGCAGGCGACGATTCTGCACCTGCTCGGCCTGAACCACGTTCGACTGACGTTCCGGCACAACGGCCGCAACGAGCGCCTGACCGAGAACGCCGGCGAGGTCATCGAACAGGCCATTGCATAAGCGGCGTGTCCGGCTTTCAGTTCCCAACTTCGCAAACTGGCATGCGACGAGCGATCACGGGTGGAACCGGACGAATGGGAAGGTCGGCGTTCGACGAGTTCAAGTCGCGGGCCCTGGCGATCATGGCGGCCATTCCCGAAGGCCGGGTCACCACTTACGGGTCCATTGGCCGACACCTCGCCGCCACGCCCCGACAGGTCGCCTTCGTCCTCGCGACGCTCACGGCCGAGGAATCCAAAGACCTTCCTGGTTTCGGGTCGTGGCCGCGAAGGGTCGTCAGCTCGATCAAGCGAGGGACCGTCGGCCGCAGGCAGATTCAGCGGCTCCGTGCGGAGGGAGTCTCGGTCACGCCCCGGAACAAGGTCGAGGAGTTCGACTTGATCATCTGGTCCCCCAGCTGAAGCCAGGGCTCTCACGGGATCGGCGGGAGATAGAAGGAAACGCTCTGGCCGCGGTGATCGCACGCGGCATGGCTGAACAACTCACAGTCGCGAATCGGCAAACCGCGACCAAGCCAGACGTGATCGATGTCGAGGAGGGGACATTCTGACGGGAACGTCCCGCCAGCCGACCGCCGACCGCGAAGCCAGTCGATAGCCGCCACTCAGTTCCGGGAAGGGGTCGAAACCGACACCCCGCGCCCGATGATCAGCCAACGTCGCCACCCCCTCGCGACCCTGGTGGGAGCGGTTCTCGGAGCCTCGTCAGTTGGCGGTGCGTTGGCCATGATTGCGACCAGGAATCAAGCCGACCGAGGGGTTTCCCGCGATTCCAGCAGTCCCAGGGCGCGCAGGTCGGCGCGCGGCTCGTCGAAACTGCAGCTGCCGAACGAGATGAAACGCTCCCGACGCGCTGCCACGATTGCCCCGAGAGGCGCGCTCAATTCCTGCCATTGAAAGGCCGTGTCGGTAAAGCGGAAATGGCTCGGATCCTCGTCCGCGAGGATGGGCCGCAGTTCCTCCTCAGTCAAGTTGAGCGCGGACGCCAGCACGCCGGCACCGAAGACATTGAGGAACCCGTGCATCGTCGTCCCGAGTTGCCTGTCGAAATGGCGCAGCGGATGGTGCAAGCCGGCGGTGGCCTTGAACGGC
>DASPXY010001075.1:0-2418 GCA_035637055.1 Gemmataceae bacterium
GATCGTCTGGGAGCCGGTCGCCGCCACGCTGGAGGATCCCGATGTCGACCCTGTCAGCCCCAAGCACCGCCTGACCCCGATCCTCCTGCCGCGGCGCGTCCCGAACGCTACCGTCGTCCTGCTTTGGCATATCCTGCCCCCGCAGGATCCGCGCGCCGCCGAGTGCTCCGCCTTCTCCCTGTGCGTCCCCCGCGCTCCTCCCGTCGAGCTTCTCGTAAAGAAAGATGACAACACGGGAAGCCTCCAATGTGACCGCTCTGGAAAACACTCACAAAGGAATGGGAGGGTTAGATCATGGAAAGAACGCTGTTTTTGGGAGGAAGAAAGCCCCATATTCTGACGAGAGGCTTGGTGGTGATGCTGTGCGTCACCCTGGCCTTTGGCCCGCTGCTCCCAGTGACGCCGGCCCTGGCGGAGCCGGGCCAGATCCTGAACAACTCGGGGCAAATCCTGTTCGACCAGGCGTTTTTCGCCTTCGAGGTGGAGAGTCCCCTCGAATCGCTGAAATCGACTCCCATCTGGGATGAGCTCGAGCAGATGCTCGACAACCCGTACTTGTTCCTGGCTGCGCCGAACCTGGCGCCCAACACGCAGGGCTTTCCCTCGTACCGGGCAAGCATCCAGCGCCGCCGGTCCTTCCTGCCGCCTGGATGCAGCTACGACCCCACGTCGGGCCTGCCCCCGTGCAACGACGCCCTGCTGGAACCCCATGTGGTCCATCCGCTGAACTACAACCACATGACCGGGGAAGAACTACGGTTGCTCAACCCCGGGTTCGCAGGCCGTCCGTGGACGGTTCCGGATCGACTCGTCCAGTGCAATAGCGCGGAGGGCCAAACCGTGCCCGGGTGTGCCGGCACGGTGACCGTCAACCGGCCGCCGGAGCTCGGTGGTCCTATCACGACTCCACCATTCAGCGCCGAGAGGGTGGTGTGGATCTACAGGCCGATAGATGTCTCGCCCGGCGCCGATCGCGTGGAGGCGGGCGAGGCGGCCATCGACCACAACAGCCCGATCAGGCCGGACGTGGAGAGGTGTATCGTCAGCACCGAGATCATTACGATTGAGCAGGTCAATCTTGGTGAAGGTCTCACGGTGTGCGGCGGCGATCCAGGAGAGCCGGGTTATGTCGGTCCCACTGCTGGTGAAGGTTCCGGTAACGGTTTCGGCTTTCTGCGCGCCCCCGGGGCAGCGCGGACCCCGCAATACTCGGTTCCGGCCGTTCCCCTCGAGATCGGGGGCGGACAGGCGGCTCCCGGGGGTGATGTCGCTGCGGCTCAGAGAGGCCCAGGGACCGTGCTCAGCTCAGCTAGGCGCCTCTTCGATCCCGAGCGGGGGTTGATCCAGCCGCGCAACGCGGCGGGCGTCGGGGGGTTGCGAAAGCCTTCGCTCCGAGTGCCTCCAGTCGGCACGCCCGCCAATCCCGGTTACACCGTCAACTCGGTGGCCAACCTCGCTGACGACCCCGCGGCGCTGGAGCCCTCGAACGAGAATGATTACTACCGGGGGGCTGCCCGTGCGGATAAGCAGACCGCCCGGCGTGCGGCGGAGACGCTGGGCAAGGCGTTGTTCTGGGACATGCAGGTGGGGAGCGACACCGTTCAGTCCTGCGGCTCGTGCCACTTCCACGCCGGCGCCGACAACCGGACGAAGAACCAGCTCAACCCGAACCACCTTGGCGGGGATTTCAACCTCGAGCTGTTCGCCAATCGCGCCGTACCGCCTGCGGACCCGCAGAGCAACAACCAGGACGTGGTCGCGAGCGACTTCCCGTTCCACAAGGTGGCCAACAGGGACATCCCCGGGGAGCGCGCCGCAGACGGCGACGGGATCGTGGATTCCAATCCCGGCAACGTGGTCAGCCACGCCAACGACGTGATGTCCTCGATGGGCGTGCGATTCCGCCAGTTCGTCGACATCCCGATACCTGGAACTGGTGCGTTCGGACCGCCCGACGCGCTTGGCGTCAGCACGTTGCTGCCTGACATCGGCAACGACCAGCTGGGCGGCCCAGCGCAAGACCCGATTCCGCTCTTCCAGGGCCTGCGAAGAGTGGAGCCCCGAAATACGCCCGCGCTGTTCGCCACGGCGATGAACTTCGACAACTTCTGGGACGGGCGGGCTCGCCACGACTTCAACGGTGGCAGCGTGTTTGGTCCCTCGGACCCGCAGGCCCACGTCTTCGTTGGCTCCGGCCTAGGCCTCGTGGCCACCCGGCAGATCATCCGGTTCACCAGCATCGCGTCGCTGGCCACGGGACCGGCGCTGAGCGACTTCGAGATGAGTTTCGCCGGACGCAACTGGGCCAAGATCGGCAAGAAGCTGCTCCAGGGGGTTCCGGTCCTGGGCCTTACCGCGCCGGGGGGTCTCCTGGTGGGCACAGTGACGCCTCTGGCTAACCAGTTGGTCTCCACGACT
>DASPXY010001076.1:0-3760 GCA_035637055.1 Gemmataceae bacterium
TCAAACTCGCCGTCAAGCCGCCCGCGAAGGAGGTGCTGAACGGGGGCCTCATCGAGTTCCTCGCCGTCGCCGCGCCGGAACGGCTGCGGCCACTAGCGGAAGAGTTGTTGCTCTCCGACGCCTCCTACCGCGGTTGGCACGTGCCCGCGTCGCTGATCCGCCTGGCCGGCAAACGCTTCGAGGAGCCGGTCGCCGCCTTCTTCAATGCGTGCAAGGATAACTGGGCACGGTTTCGGCTCGGCATGGTACTGACGGAGTTCAACGCGAAGAAGTACCAGAAGGCGACCGTCGAAGCCGCCCGCGCGTGTCTGGAAAAACCGGATCACAACTCCGACGATGCCATCGAATGGCTGCTGAACACGATCGGCGACAAAACCCTGCCGGACGCCGTCGCCGTCCTGAGCCACAAGGACGCCTCGCAGTACGTGCGGCGGAAAATCCTCCCCGACGTCGTGAAGGCGCTCGGCAAGAAAGCGATCCCCGCGGTCCTCGCCGCCCTCAAGGCAGGCGATACCGTGCCGGCCTTGACGCACCTGATCAACCTCGACGACGGCCGCAAGCACAAGGCCGTTATCCAGGCCGAACTGGAAAATGCCCTGCAGACGAACGTGGCAGCCAGGCTCAATGAGTATCTCCCGCTGGTGACGCGCTGGGGAATCGAGCCGTTTACCGATCGTCTTTGGGCGCTGGTCGGACACAGCGGCCGCATCGTGCGCGACAACGTCGCCAAGGCGCTCGCCCCCCTCGGCGACGCCGCCATCCCGAAGGCCCGCGAGATCCTGGAAACCGGCAAGGCCGTGCCCTACCGCCTGGGGGCCGTCGCCGTGCTCACCGCCATCGGCTCGCCCGCGGCCCTCAAGGTGCTGGAGGACCGCCTGGATCTGGAAGCCTCCGACGACGTCCGCGATGCCATGCTGGTAGGAGTGGAGGCGGCCTGGGCGGCCAGCGGCCGCAAGATCACCCGCAAGGACGTCGATGAGCGCATCGCCCGCGCCTTGCCACGCATGAAACCCCCGGCATTGTGGATCAAGGAGGACAAGCTGCCGCCGCTCTATTACAAGGACGGCGAGCAACTCAAGCCGGAAGCAGTGCGCTACCTGCTCTATCGCCAATCGCGCGTTACCAAGGTCCAGCCCGACATCGAAGCGCGAGCGCTGTACGAACTGATCGACCGTACGAAGAGCGGCGATTTTGCCGTGACGCTGCTGAAGGAGTCCCTCGCCGCGAGCTCGTACGGTATGGCGTGGGCGCTGACCGTGGCGGCCATGCTCGGCGACGACCGCTGTGTGCCGCCGCTCGCCTCGGCGATTCGGCAGTGGGCTGAGGGGAACCGCCCTGCCCAGGCCGCGAATGGCGTGGAGGCCCTGGCGCTTCTGGGCACCGATGCCGCCCTGCTGACCGTCGATGCCATCGCTCTGAAATATCGCACCAAGAAGAAGAAGGTGGGCGAAGCAGCCGCGGAGGCGTTCCGCGAGGCCGCCGAACGTCTCGGCATCACCACCGACGAACTGGGCGACCGCGTCGTTCCGTGGCTCGGCTTCGAGCCGGGCAAGCAGCGCATCGTCGAACTGGGCGAGCGCAAGATCGAAGTGCGCATCGGCATGGATGGCAAACTGAAGTACCACGACCTCGACAAGAACAAGCCGGTCGCATCGCTGCCGAAGACCGCGCCCAAGGAGATCCTGACGCAGCTCAAGGAGGCCGGGGCGCTCTTGCGCGAGACGATCAAGGCGCAGCAGGGCCGGCTGGAAAACCTGATGGTCCGTCAACAGCGCTGGCCGGCGGCGCGCTGGCGTGAGCTGTTCCTGACTCACCCGGTGCTGCTGCCGTTCGCGACGCGCCTGGTCTGGGCCGCCTACGATGACAAGAACAACCGCATCGGCCTGTTCCGCGCCCTGGAGGATCGGAGCCTGACCACCGTCCAGGATGAGGCGTTCGAGTTGCCGGCGTCGGCCACGGTCGGGGCGGTGCATCCTCTGGAACTGACCGACGACGAGCGCGGCTCCTGGCAGGCACACCTGGCCGACTACGAGATCGAGCCACCCTTCCCGCAACTGGAGCGGCCGATCGCGCGTTTGCCGGACGAGCAGCGCGAACTGAAGCTGGTGAGCGATTATCACGGCACCTCGCTCAATGCCCTGACGTTCCGCGGCCGGGCCGAGCGCCTGGGCTGGTTCCGCGGCGAGGGTGGCGACGGCGGCAGCATCAATGTCTTCTGGAAGAGCTTCCCCATGGCCGGCATCGACGCCCTGATCGGGGTGGAAGGGATGTACTTCGGCATCGACATGTACAGCTCGGTCACGCTGGAAGACGCCTGCTTCGTCCGGCCGGAGGAGGGGCGGCGCAGTTACTATTACATGCCCCGCAATGACGACGACGCCCGCCTGGTGGCCCTCAAGGATGTGCCGCCGATCGTCTACTCGGAAGTGCTCGGCGACCTGCAGAAGATCACCGGGCAGAAGGCCGGGGTGGAAGCCACGGCGGGCGCCCCCGGCTGAGCCGGTGCGACGAGCCGCTTGCGGGTTCGCCCTGGCATCGGGTCGGCGAGCGGGGGAGTGTAAGAGGCACTAACAATGTGGGGCAAGTTGGCAACTTGCCGATTCAGGCTCGGCAAGTTGCCAACTTGCCGCCACAAAAAGTGAGTGCCTCTCAGCCCCCCGCTCGCCGATGTTGAACCCGCTTCTAACACGCAAGCGGCCCGCGGGAGCGAACACCATGAAGCCTTTCATCGAGATTATGCGGCTATTACGGGGTGATAAGTGGCAAAGGGATGCTCTCGCCGCGGACGCAGTCCGCTTCATCGAGACGGGCGACCCGGCGGCCCTGGCGCGGCTGCAGAAAGCTCGCCGGCCCAAGTGGTGGGGCGGACTGCTCGACGCGCTGGACCAGCACTATGCCACCCCGACCGACGCCGACTGGCGCGTTTACCAGACCGCCGCCATCCTGCTGTCGGCCGAGGATGTGCGGACCTGGCTCAAGGGGTCGGAGCGAAAGGGCCGCATCTGGGCGCCGGTACTCCCGCGCATCATGCGGTTCGACGAGCAGCAGTTTCGCGGTCTGGCCCTGAAGGTCGCGCGCGACACGCTGGATGCGGCGGCCGGGGCCGGTCCCCCCTGGACCACGGAAACCTTTGGGGTCGAAGTCCTCCCAAATGCGCTCAGCTGTCTGGAGCGTGGGGCCGCAGAGGGACAATGGGGTTGTGCCCTCCGGCAAAGTTTCCTCACCCGCATGGTGAAAGCGATGGGC
Organism: Gemmataceae bacterium; assembly: GCA_035637055.1. Taxonomy (GTDB): domain Bacteria; phylum Planctomycetota; class Planctomycetia; order Gemmatales; family Gemmataceae; genus DASPXY01. Next base: position 3,247 of record DASPXY010001076.1, read on the forward strand.
AAGGAGGCGTTGCCCGCGGTGCTGTTCGGTCTTCAGGACGAGTGGATTCACCGCACGGCAGTCGGCCACCTGATCGACCTCGATGACGGCACGCACGCCGGCCTGATTCAGCAGGCCCTTGAGGCGGGCCTGCAGCACAAGGACTCGGGCGAGGTCATCGACTATGTGGAGTTGGCTACGCGGTGGCGGCTGGAAGTGCTGGCCGAGCGTCTCTGGTCGCTGCTCGAACACAAGTCGAAGCTGGTGCGCGAGGCGGCAGCCCGCGCCTTGAGCCGGCTGGGCGAGGCCGCCCTGCCCCGCGCGGGCCAGCTGTTGCGCCACCGCAAGGCCGACGTCCGGCTGGCCGTGGTCGGACTGCTCGCCGCCGTCGGCACAACGGCTGCCCTGGACCTGCTCAAGCCGTGGGCGGACAAGGACAGTTCGGGGTTCGTTCAGGACGCGATCCGGAAAGTTCTGGCGAGCGCGGGCGTGGCCGGCCCCAGCGTCGGGCGCGACGCCATCCTGGCGCGCGTCC
>DASPXY010001077.1:0-4045 GCA_035637055.1 Gemmataceae bacterium
GAGCGGATCGACGTGATAGCATGATCCTGTGGGGATGCCTCACCGGCAAGCTGAATCGGCATCAAGCACCGAGAGTGCCCGTGAACGATGAAACCTCTCTGTTCCAGGCCATCTGCGCCGACCCCGAGGACGAGGCGCTCCGGCTGGTCTTTGCCGACCTGATGGAGGAGCGCGGCGACCTCCAGCGCGCCGAGTTCATCCGCGTGCAGTGCGAGTTGGCCCGACCCGGCAGGGCGTCCGCCCGGCGCAAACGTCTACAGGCTCGCGAGCAGGAATTGCTCGTCGCACATCGGCAGCAATGGTTGGGAAAGTTGCGCAAGTCGCTCTTGCCCTGGGTGTTTCACCGCGGTTTCGTCGAGCGGTTGGGCGCAAGCGGCGTCTTCCGCTCGCGGCCGATCCGATGGAAGGACGAGACCTGGTGGGAGTATCTACGCTTCTTCCCCGATGGCAGCCTGCTGGAATACATGAAGGAATCGCCAAGCCAGCACGGGCTGCAGCAGCGGATGTGCCAGGGGAGTCAGAATCGGGACGTGAGAGACGGAACGTACACCCTCGATCTCGCGCCCAGGCGTGTTGCTGTCTGCTTCGTCCTCGTCTACCATTTACCGACGGCGGCCGCCGCCAGCGCCCACGTTCCAGGCCAACCCCTCGAAACGAAACCCAATGCGGCGCGCTACGTGGGCACCATTGCGCGGACCATCCTGCAGACGGAAGGTGGCTTTACTCGACGCGGCATCAAACCGGAGCGACAGCGTTACCAGTGGCTCGATTTCTAAGAACTGGCGGACAAAACCGTGGGATACGAGCCCGAAGCGTAAGCGAGGGACCAAGCTAACTCCTTCCCTCGCTTACGCTTGGGGATCGTATCTCGGCGCTCCCCCTGTATGGATAAGCAGTTGTGTCGTTTTCCGCCGGGTCAGACAAAATGTCATCGCTTATTTAAGGCCTAGATCCTTATCCAATCTGGATCTGTGTACGGATGTCGGGTATGTTGATCAACAAGGAGATCCCAGCAATGCCCCCGACGTCCCCGGCCTTTTCGCTCGCCGACCTCAAGCGCGTCATCGAACGCTATTGGGGCTACCACACGCTGCGGCCGCTGCAAGAGCAGGCCATGCGTGCCGACCTGGAAGGGCGCGATTCCCTCGTGGTGATGCCGACCGGCGGCGGTAAATCGCTCTGCTATCAAGCGCCCGCGGCCCTGCGCGGCGCCGGCATGACCGTCGTGCTTTCGCCGCTCATTGCCTTGATGAAGGATCAGGTCGATGGCCTGCAAGCCTGCGGCGTCCCCGCGATTCAGATCGACAGCTCCCAGTCGAGCGAAGAACAATGGCTCTGCAAGCAGATGGTCCTCAAAGGGGAAGTCCGGCTGCTGTTCATCTCGCCGGAGCGCCTGGTCAACACCGAGTTCTACCAAATACTGCTGCGCATCGGCGTGCGGACCTTCGCCATCGACGAGGCGCATTGCATCAGTCACTGGGGCCACGATTTTCGCCCCGAGTATCGCCAGCTCAGCCGTATCAAGGAGTTGTTCCCCGGCGCTTCGGTCCACGCCTACACCGCGACGGCCACCGAACAGGTACGCCACGACATCGCCGTTCAATTGGCCCTGCGCGACCCCGACGTGCTGGTCGGCAACTTCGATCGTCCCAACCTGATCTATCGCGTGCTGCCGCGTCAGGATCGCACGAAGCAGGTGTTGCAGGTGCTGGAACGCCATCAAAACGAGGCGGGCATTATCTATTGCCCGTTCACGCGCGAGGTGGACGACCTGACCGCCATTCTGCGACAGCACGGCTACGATGCCCGTCGGTATCACGCCAATCGCGAGAGCCTGAGCGACCAGGAGCGCCGCGCCACGCAAGAGGCGTTCATGAGCGAGGCGTGCGATCTGGTCGTGGCGACGATCGCCTTCGGCATGGGAATTGACCGATCGAACATCCGTTTTGTCCTGCATACCGCGATGCCGAAGTCGCTGGAGCACTATCAGCAGGAGTCGGGGCGAGCCGGACGTGACGGTCTGGAGGCGGAGTGCGTGTTGCTCCACTCCGGCGCCGATTTCATGACCTGGAAGTCCATCCTGGAGAAGAACGCCGAGGAGTCCGGCGCCGGGCCGGAGTTCCTCGACGGCGCCATGCAGCACCTGGGCGACGTGGATCGCTTCGCCCGTGGCGCCACCTGCCGTCACCGGGCGCTGGTCGAATACTTCGGCCAGACTTACGAAGGTGAGTCGTGCAGCGCCTGCGACGTGTGCCTGGGCGATACCGCCGAGTTGCCCGACGCGCGGGTCGTGGCTCAGAAGATTCTCTCGTGCGTCGCCCGCGTCGAGGAGCGCTTCGGTATCGGCCATGTCATCAGCGTGCTGCGCGGCGAAGAAGACGACAAGGTACGCAAGTTCCGTCACGACAAGCTCACCACATACGGCTTGCTCAAGGATCGCCGAGTCGTGGACATTCGCGACTGGATTTATCAGCTGATCAGCCAGAAAGCGCTCGTTCAGCACGATCTCGTGTTGTCGGACGGCCGGAAGGTGCCGATCCTCAAGTTGACGCCGGGGTCGTGGGAGGTGATGCGCGGGCAGCGTGAGGTGCGGTTGTTGCAGCTGGTGCGGCGCAAAAAAGGCGAGAAAGCGGAGCGCTCGAAGGTTGAAACGGTGAGCTGGGAGGGCGTGGACCGCGGCCTGTTCGAGGAATTGAAGCGGTTGCGGCAGCGGCTCGCTCAGGAGCGCAATCTGGCCGGCGCCTATCTCGTCTTCGGCGACCGAACGCTGCGCGAGTTGGCCCGCGTGCGACCGACGACCCTCGAAGGCGTGGGCCGGATCTACGGCGTCGGCGAGGCGAAACTGCGCGATTACGGCGAGGTCTTCCTGCAGGCAATCAGCGCCTACTGCCGGCTGCACGGGTTGACAGCCGAGCCCGCGACACCGAGCGCAACCGTCTCGCCTGCTGCTCCTTCGCAGGCGCCCCGCAAGCCTGCCGAGGCGAGGGCAGAACCCGAGTCCGAGCCGGCGCGGCCGCGCGACGAAAGCAAGCCTCTCGCGAACTCGCTGGAGATTGCCCAGAAAATCCTCTCCTGCGTTGCCAAGGTGAAGGGGCCGTTCAGCGCCGATCACGTTGCCCGCGTCCTGCGCGGCGGCGATACGGAACAGATTCGGACGCAGGGTCACGACAAACTGTCCACCTATGGTCTGCTGAAACAATACAGCCGTGCCCAGGTTCAGGACTGGATCGATCAACTCATCGAGCGGAAGGTGCTCGTCGCGGAGGCTGGACCGAATCCGATCCTGCGCCTGAACGATGCGTCCTGGGCGGTGATGCGCGGGCAGACGACAGTGCGTCTGGTGGCACTCGCCGGCGAGGTGGACGAACCCGATCCGGTGATCTGGGAGGGCGTCGATCGAGAACTGTACGAGTCCCTGGCGGACCTGCGCGACCGTTTAGCCGAGGAGGCACAGGTCGCGGCGCGGGCCGTGCTCGGCGATTGGGTTCTACGGGAGTTGGCGCGTGTGCGGCCATCGTCGCTGGAGCGGATGCGTTTCATCTCCGGTCTGGGCGACGCGAAGATCAACGCTCATGGCAGCCAGGTGCTGCACCGCATCGTCGAACACTGTCGCTTCAAGGGGGTGCCGATGGATCAGCCGTCGCGTCCGGGGAAGTCCGGCGCCCCGGCGCGACGGACCTCCCATTCGGCCGAGGAGCAGGAGACAGCGTTCGCCCTGTACCGGCTCGGCACCGCGATTGATGAGGTCGTGCGGCAAACGGAATGGAAGCGCGACAAGGCGATCGATTATCTCTGCGATTTCATCCGCCAGACGCGGCCGTCGTCGATCAATACCTGGGTGTCGCCGGAGGTGCAGCAGCGCGTCGCCGGCGCTGCTCGGCAAGTTGGGACCGACAAACTCAAGCCGATCTATTTGCTACTCGGCGAGAAGATTCCTTACGACGACCTCAGGCTCGTGGTCAGCCACCTGCTAAGCGCCCACGATCAGGCATGAGGGCGAGCGCCCACCGAACGAGCGGCGGGGTTTATCCCCGCCGTGCCAGGC
>DASPXY010001078.1:0-3036 GCA_035637055.1 Gemmataceae bacterium
GGATTATCCCGTGCCGGAGAAGATCCCCGGCCTGCAGGAGCGGGGCAAGGTCGTGCCGACGACGCGGCAGAGTTGTATCCACTGCCACATGGTTCGGGAATTCATCATCCGAGCGAGGTGGCAGGAGAACAAACTTTCCCCCGCTGACCTGTGGGTCTACCCGCTGCCGGAACGTATCGGCCTTACCATGGAGATCGATGATGGCCTGCGGATCAAGGCCATCGCTCCCGATTCCCCTGCTGCCAGGGCTGGCCTGAGCGAAGGGGACGAACTGGTGACTCTCAATGGGCAGCCGCTTCTGTCCACCGCAGACATTCAGTGGGCGCTGCACAGGGCGCCGAACGAGGGGCATCTCGCGGTCGCCTTGCGCCGCGGCGGCGAGGCGCTCACCAAAACCGTCGAGCTGAAGGGCAACTGGAAAGAGGGGGACATCGCCTGGCGGGCCTCCTCGTGGTATGGGCTGCGGCAAGGCTTGAAGGTCGATCCGTTGTCGCTGGCGGAACGGAAGAAGCACGGCCTCAACGCCGACGTGCTGGCATTGGCAGTCAAGGGGCTCTTTGGCAAGGGTGCTCCGCTGCTGCAGAAGGCTGGGCTACGAAACAATGACGTCATTGTCGCGGTTGACGGCAAGACAGCACCAATGACGGAATCGCAGTTCCTGGCCTACTTGCGTCTGCAGCACGGCCCGGCTGACTCCGTGCGGCTCACCGTGTTGCGCGGAGGCAAACAACAGGAGTTGACGATCCCAATGTGGTGACGGTCTTCGATGCCCGCTTGCGGGTTAGCGCTGGGAGCGCGAACCCGCAAGCGGGCATCGATCTAAAAAGCAACTAAGGAGATCGACCATGAAGACGACGAGACGTGAAGCGTTGCTCCTGGGCCTGGGGACTGCCCTGGCACGGAGTGTGCCGCAGGCGTTCGCCCAGGAGACACGTCCCTGGCCGCCACCCTTGCGCATGGCCGAAAACGGCACGGTCAGCCTGCGCTCGGCGGATTTCCTTGTGACTCCGGAAAGTGTCCAGACCGCCGCTCGCCAGGAAGGAGCGGCCGCATTCACCGTCGCGACGGCGCAGCCGACCGTGGATCTTGCGTACCATCAAAACCTCGGCCCCGATGCGATCGGCCGCCGGCTGTGGTCGTCCTGGGGCGACATCGCCGTAGCCAGCGATGGCCGCGTCTACTGCGGTATCGGCGACCACGGCAACGACGTCGGCGGCGATGCCCGTTGCTTCCTCTACCGCTGGGATCCTCGGCGGCGCGTGCTCGAACAGGTCGTGGACATGAATCGGGTCGTGCCGCCGCAGATGGGACAACCGGCGTGGTCGAAGGTGCATGCGCGCATCGATGAGGGACCGGACAACAAGATTTACTTCAGCTGCACACTGAACGATGGCAACCGCGCGGTGCAACCCGCCTATCGCTGGACGGAGCGGTTGCCCGGCGGGCAGCTCTACCGCTTCGACCCGCAGAACGGGCAGACGTCGGTGGTGGCCAGCTTGCCGCGGCCGCGCTGCACGGCGACCTCCCTGCTGGATCGGCAGCGGAACATCTGGTGGTGCAACCTCGAAGGCGGCGGCAACGCCCTGTGGGGGCTGAGCCTCGAAACGCGCCGCGCCGTGTTCCAGGGGCCGGACGGCTCGGTCCACTTCAATCGCAATTTCGCCGTCGCGCGCGATGGCTCGGTCTACTTCAACGGTAAGGGCGGCATCTGGAAGTACGACGCGGCGGCGCGCCGTATCGCCCAAACACGATCCACATTCGCAGGTTCTCCCGGGATGCGTTCCTCCACGCGCGAATCGCGCGACGGCTGCATTTACGGCACGACGCAGGGCACCGGCCAGCTGTTCCGCTACCGGCCGGCCCGCGACGAACTGCAGCTGCTCGGGCCGGCGTGGCTGCGCGGCGATTACGTGACAGTCTGTGAGCTGTCCCCCGATGACCGGTTCCTCTATTACCTGCCCGGCGCTCACGGTCAGGCCGTCCGGCACGGCACGCCCGTGATCCAGTACGAGATCGCCACCGGGCGGCGCAAGGTGTTGGCCTTCCTGGCGCGGGCGTTCGAGCAAGCCCACGACTACGTCCCGGCGGGCACCTATGGCGTGAAGATCAGCGCCGACGGAGGGACGCTGTACGTCAACTTCAACGGCCACGCTGCGGACCGGATTCGCCCCGCGAGCATGCGGCCGAACGGTTTTGGCCTGACCAGTTTCGCGGCGATTCACATTCCCCGCGCGGAGCGCTAATTGGGCGACAGGTCGGTTCAGCGCCAGTTTTTTGCTTGAAAAGTGGCGCTTCATTCCCCTCGGGATTGCAGGCCCACCGACACTTGCCGCTTCAATGGTTTTTGGGGGATCAGGCCGCGTGGAATTGCTGAGCTGCAATCGCTGGTCCAGAGGTTCCCGCTGAAACCTCCTGACGAGCCGGAAGGAAGTCCTCGGCCACCTGATTGACTCGGCCTCGAACAACCATCAACGCTTCGTCTGGGGCCAGCTCACTGCCTGTCATCCGCTGCCAGGCAAGTTGGTTTCTTTCCCCGGTTGTCGTAGAATAAGAGAGGGTGAGTTCGTGAATAGCCCCTGCTGTTCGCTGGCTCTTTCCCTGCCCTTTTAGGTACGGCCAGCTTCCTGCTGTGCCTGGCCCGTCTTGCCGACAGGTAGAGCATATGCTTGATCTGCCCCAACTCCAGCAGCACCTTCGAGCGTTGGATAGCGGCGATGAAACGCTCAGGCGGCAGGCACTTCAGGACTTGCGACAACACGACGAGCAAGCCTGGGCCGCTGTCCCCACGGAGGTAATTGATTCCCTCCTCAAGGCGCTCACCGGCCAACCGCGCAACGGCATCAAGCAGCCGTCTGCCCAGAAGGAAGCAGCGACGATCCTGGGCAACATGGGGCCACGTTCCCAGTCTGCCGTGCCCCAACTCATGGACTGGCTGGCGGACGGCGTTCCCGACGCTGTCCGGGAAGCGGCCGCCACCGCCCTCGGGAAAATCGGCAAGAAAGCCAGGGCGGCAGTGGACCGACTGGTTCAGCTCCT
>DASPXY010001079.1:0-2594 GCA_035637055.1 Gemmataceae bacterium
AGGAATCAGGGGGCTTACGCCCCCCGCTCGCCTCGTCCGTCTCGACGGCGACGATGACGGCCCCTTCGCCCAGCGCCAGCGCTTGCTCGACCGCCTCGGCCAGGCGCGGCCGCACCTTCGCGTCGTTCTTCAACCGATCGATGACGATCTCGATATGGTGCTTGATACGCTTGTCGAGTTTGAGGTCGTCGCTCAGGCGCACCACCTGACCATCAACCCGGGCACGGACGAACCCGCGCCGGCTCATGTCCTCAAAGAGGTCTTTATACTCGCCTTTTTGCCCGCGCACCACCGGCGCGAGGACGAGGAAGCGCGTCGCTTCGGGCAAGGCGAGGATGTGGGCGATGATTTGCTCGCGCGTCTGGGCGGTGATCGGGCGGCCGCAGTCGGGACAATGCCCCTGGCCGATGCGCGCAAATAACACTCGCAGGTAGTCGTGAATCTCCGTGATGGTGCCGACGGTCGAGCGCGGGTTGCGGCCGGCGGTCTTCTGCTGAATGCTGATGGCCGGCGACAGCCCCGCGAGGTAATCGACGTCGGGCTTTTGCAGCTGGCCGAGGAACTGCCGGGCGTAGCTCGACAGCGACTCGACGTAGCGGCGCTGGCCCTCGGCGTAGAGGGTGTCGAAGGCCAGCGAACTCTTGCCCGAGCCGCTCACGCCGGTAAAGACGATCAGCCGGTTGCGCGGCAGGTCGAGGTTGACGTTGCGGAGATTGTGTTCGCGGGCGCCACGGATGATAATGGTGCTGTTATCCATAACGGGGAACGCGGCTCCTTGATGTTGCGGAATGGCGAGTTGTTAGTATACGAATGTTGGGTAGCGACAGCAAGACAGGCTTGGCCTGTTGTCGTTGTGAGCGCTGCCCTGACCCGAAGGGAGAAATCATGCGCTACTGGATACTGCCCTGGCTTGTGCTGCTCCTCGGGATGACCATCGAGTTGAGTCGAGCCGTGAAAGCGGCCCAGAAACCGGAACCGACACTGAAGCAACAACTCGATGCTGCCGACCTCGTGGTGCTCGCCAAGGTCGTCCAGACCGGCTTGAGTACCGCGTCGAGTTTTGACGTCGGCGTTCTGGAAGTGCGTGAGGTGCTCAAGGGCGACGCCAAGACGAAGACGGCCCACTTCAGGTTTGTCAGCAGCGGGGGCGGGCAGGTCGCACCGTACGGCAAGAAGGGCGTGGATGGTGTCTGGCTCCTTGGCAAGAAAGGCGGTTATCTTGAGTCGCGGCAGGTGCTGTTGTTCTTGCCTCCTCAGGAACTGAAGGCCGTCAAGGCGGCCCTCACCAAGCCCAGGCAAGAGAAAGAGCCGTAGTCCGGAAGCAGGAGACGCAAGCGCTCGTCGCGGAGCGGCCACCACGAGTAGAGGACCTTGGTGCCCGGCTGTCGTTCACCCCTCGGAGCCCCACACATGGCCCGGAAAAAGTCTGCTCCCGCTGACCTCAAGGCTGTGTTGACCGCGGCGACCAACCCGCGCCGCCACGACTTCCGCGGCGCCGACCTCACCGGAATTGCACTCGACAAGCGCGACCTCCAGGGCATCGACCTGAGCGGCGCCGACCTGTACTCAAGCGACCTGCGGGGCGCCGACCTCTCGACGGCCCGCCTCGATGGAACGAAACTTGACGGTGCCATCCTCGACGAGGACACCCGCTTCCCGAAGGGGTTCCCGTTGCCGAAGTTCTTCAAGTGGAAAGGTCAGGGCAGCCCACCGAAGTCGTCGTGATCTTCCCCCTCAAACAGGTCGATTAACTCCGCCAAGCGAGCGATGCGGACGGCGTCCGGCTCCTCCCCGTCAGGGTCGAGCAGCACCGTCTGGCTCCCCACGGCACGGCCCCCGTCGTAATCGTTGACCCGATCGTCTCCGATAATGAGGATGTCTTTTAGAGGCAGTCGCAGCCAGGTCGCCGCAGTCGCGAAGAACTCTGGCGCCGGCTTGCGCCAGCCCACCTCGGAACTGATGATGAGATGCCGCAACGGCCCCAGCGCCGGCAACCCCGCCGCGACGGAGCGCAAACGATGGTCGTAGTTCGATGCCAGGCCCAGCGTGTAGCCGCGGCGGTCGAGCGTCTCCAGCACCATCGCCACCTCCGGCTCGCAGCGCCAGGCGCCCGGCAAACTGAAGTGCCGGTACAACTCCTCGAAACAGGCGTCAGCGTCCGTCACGTCGTCGAGCACGTCCCTGACGATGCAGCGCCAGCGACACACCTCGCGCTCTTCGCTGGTCCGCAACCCGTGGGCCAGGTCGAAGGCTTCCTCGCGCGCGAAGGCCGCCGCGAACCGCTGCCGGATGTCGGCGACGGCGCGGCGGCTGCCGTGGCGACGCCCGACTTCCGCGTAGACCAGCGCCGCGGGTGGGTCGGGGTGAATCAGGGTGCCGACAGCGTCAAACAGGATCGCCTGAATCTCTTGAAATTGCGGCATGGGTCTTCGCGTGCGGTTGGATGCGGGCCGCTTCCCTCACTGGGACGGGCGGGCGCGATGGAAGTGAACATGCCGCCAGCGACCGTCCTGGCGTTGCCAGACGCGCGTCTCCTCCGTGGCGACGGTCGTAGGCGTGCCATCGGGGGCCGTGCGCTGGTTGAGACGGACGTA
>DASPXY010001080.1:0-3604 GCA_035637055.1 Gemmataceae bacterium
GCCCCCGCAACGGAAGCGGCAGTCATTCCAGAGATATTATGTGTCGGTAATGTCACACGGTGCGCAATCCGGGCTAAGCCGCAAGCGGGTCGCAGAACACGATTACTTTTTATCGCGGCGTCCAGGACTTGGTTTGAAGCCGAGCAAGCGGGCAAAGCGGCGCGACCGACAAGAGGCGTACCACCGCTGACGGGCGGCATCCCTGGTTCGGCGTGAGCGAGTTGCGTCCATGAGTTCCTCCAGTGACTTCTTTCCCTAATCGTAGGTCGGAAAAATCAGGTGGTCAACTAATCCGCGACAGCACTACCTGGAACGACCCGCGGCAACTTCTCTGTCGTAACCTCCTCTCGATTTCGACTTTGCGATGACGACCCAGTCCCCGAGCGTGACCTGTGTGGCTCGCGGCCGGGCGCCTGCCCTGGACAACCTGGGAAATGGGACAGCCAGCGGAGAAGGTGCGTGGCTCGGCTCTATCGCTATGTCGGTCCTGAAGCGATCCGCCAGCGCGCGGCCGGTTCTCCCTCCGGTCTGCGGGTGGGCTCCGTCGCCGAATTAGTTGCCTGGCTTCGCGCGCCAGGTCAGCGGCCAGGACGCGACGGCCTGATTGCGGTGACGTTCACGCTCGATGCGTGCGGCCGTCTGCATATTGCAGATCGCTGTTCCGAGCACGTCGCCTGTGCGGCAGGCGGCCCGGTGCTGTCGGCGGGCGAGTTGTTCCTTCGCCTGACCGAAATGGGGGTCGAGGTCGTCGAGGCGTCGAACCAATCGACGGGCTTCTGTCCGGAGTCGGAGTCCTGGCCAGCGCTGGCTGCAGCGCTTGACGGGCTTGGCATCGCCCATCCGGGGCAGTTCACGCAGGAGGTGGTGTTTCGGCGCTGTCCGGGGTGTGGGCAGCGGAATATCGTGAAGGAGGGATGGTTCGTTTGCGGCGTGTGCGGGGCGGACCTGCCGGCGTCGTGGAACTTCGACAGCGGAGGGGAACCCAATGTCCCGGCTCGTTAACTTCTACCGCGGCGAGGCGAAGGATACCGAGGGGCGTTCTCTGGGACAGATCCTAGCCTGGGACGACGATGACCTGGAAGCGGTGCATGACTTCATCCAGTGGTTGTTCCCACTCCCGGAGCCGAGCCGCTTCAACGCCGACGCTCCCCTGCTGACTTCAGAGGATATTCGCGAGTTCAAGAGTAATCCCCTCCTGCAAGCGAACCTGGGGAAGTCATTCCGGCGCATTCTCACGTTCCTTGGCCTGGCGATGACGGAGAGCGGGCAGGTTGCGGAGGGGCCGAACTTCGCCGCCCGCGTCGCGGAGGTGTGGGCGTCGCCCAACCACAACTGGCTGCGGATTACGCGCATTCTGCGCAGCCTGACGCTGCTTGGTTTGGTGGCCGAGGGCCGCGCGCTCTACGACCTCCTTGCCGGGTTTTATCGCGGGAAGCGCTTTCCCATCTCTGCAGATACCTTTCGATATTGGACGGGCGCAGTCGAGTCGGAGGCGCCATCCTCTTGAAGTGGGCTGCTCGGGGAGGAAAAGAAAAACGCCCGGGCTACCTCTCCCATAGCCCGGGCGCCGAACCTTTCCCGGAGGGGATCGGTTGCTTCCATCGTTTTTTTCCGTGTTACCAAACGATCTGGTAGGGTAGGTCAGGTATTGTTTCGATAGGCCCTCCAATCGCTTCCACACGAAGCATTCACCGCCTCAGCGGTGGTGTGTTTCGGAGTGTTATTGAAGAAGTTGGATTGCAAAGGCCGTGCCACAATCTGACCGATCCCAGAGAGAAGGACACAAGACATTTTCCGTCAACGAGTTGCGGTTGTCAGGCGCCTGGGTATCCTTCCCGCGCAGGCACTCTCCTTGGTGTCCCCGTGCGCCTTTCACTGGCAATTCGTGCTGCGCTATGCGGCTTCCCTCCCGAACCTCTCAGCCTCGATCCTCTCCCGAGCGATCAATCGCTGTCATCCTCTCGCGGATGGTAGACGCCGCCCAGGCAGGCAACCAGGAGCACCGCAATCGCGTCCGCCTCGGCACGCAGCTCGGCCGGGTCGTAGCCAACACGCCGGATCTCGGCCGTGGAGGTATACCCTCCCGGTTCCCATTCATTTTCGAGACATTCGTGATAGTAGAAGTGGATGTTTTCGCGGCCGATCTCGAACGTGACGTGAAAGGCGGAGACCTCCATCAGAAGTCTGCGCCCGCGGCGGTCGCCGGGCAAGATGTGGGGGTCCGCGAAGACCGAGAGGTGCGCGTCCGTCGGCAGGCCGAAATGCCCCTGGCAGAGCCAGTACCTATCGGATTGCCGTCGAAGTCCGAGTTCGTGGAGTTCAATTGCCCATAGCCACACCGCCTCACTTCTCTTTGAGTTGAAGGAAAAAAGCCCACGGGCCGCGGCCCGTGGGCTTGCGTGTTGTTACTGCCGATCCAGTGCGTCGATCCAGCGGACGAGTTCACCCAGGGTTCGCTCGTCGAGGTACTCGCGGCCGCGGTTGGCGAGTTCGCGGTAGACCACCGGCAACTGGTGGTCGATCAACTTGAAGCGGCAATCGGCGACGGCCTTCGCCAGCGGGTCGCGGTCGCCCGCCGCCAGGTAGAACGCCAGCCGCTGCGTCGCGACGTTGTCCTTCGCCTGCGTCACCACCGCCCCCGTCGTCGCCACGCCACGGATCAGGTCGCGCGACGAGAAACCGAGATACACCGCCATCTGGCCGCCCACGCCCATGCCGTGAGCCACGACCCGTTGCCGGTCGATGGTGTAGCGGCCCATCACATCGCGCATCGTCTCCAGCACGAAGTCGGAATCGCTCGGGATCCAGCCGCTCTCGGCGTCGGTCTGCGGCCCCACCAAGATGATATGGTTGTCCGCGCAGTAGTCCTCCCACGCATCGGCCAGCTTTTCGCCGTCCTCGTCCTTGTTCTTGCCCGGCGGATGCAGCCACACGACCAGCGAGTAGGAGATGTTCGGGTCATACTCGGTCGGAACCCAGATCCAGTATTTATGCCCGGCCGCGTTGGTTCGCTTGATGAAGCCGGTCTTTGGCGGATCGGCCTTCTCCTCTTTCTTGGGCGGATCGACCTTGTCGTCCTTCTTGTCCTTCTTGGGCGGCTCGACCTTCGGCCCCTTGACCTTCGGGCCCTTGTCTGGAGGTGGGCCCTTCTCCAGCGCCTCCAGGGCCTTCTTCGCCGAGGCGACCTTCGGCAATTTCTCCGGCACGGTGTCGTCCTTGGCACGCGTGCTGCCCGGCATGTCGGCGAGTTTTACCGACACCGTGTCGGTTTTCTTGCCGCCCTCGCGGAGAACCTCCAACTTGATGTCAGTGCCAGGCGCCAGTTTGTTCAGGATGTCGAACAGCTCGTCACGGCCGCGCTTCGCGCCCTGGAAGGGAACGGGCGGCTTCTCGTTGGTGCTGACTTTGACGATCCGATCGCCCGCCTTGATCCCTGCCACGTCCGCCGGGCTGCGCGGATAGACGTAGCGCACCTCAACACCCAACTTCGGATCGTCGCGCAGCGGCAGAATGCCCAGGAAGGGGTGAGTGTAGATCGCCAACTCGCCGGCCAGCGCCAGGTCGTTGACGGCTACCACCTTGTCGGCGCGCTTGTATTTCAGAG
>DASPXY010001081.1:0-3631 GCA_035637055.1 Gemmataceae bacterium
CTGTGGCGGTGGCTGCCGTTCACCTTCGCCGTCCTGCTTGTGCCGCTGATGTGGAAAGGCGAGTCGCGCCGGCCCGCGCCGCCGATCCCGCCCCGTGTCGAGATACCTTCGCCTGCGTGAGATAGGGCCGATCAACAGTCACAGGCAATCAGGGGCCTTCTACGGAATGGCGTTGGTCGTTGGTGGTGAACAGCAACCCGAAGCGTCAGCGAGGACTATCCTCGCTGACGCTTCGGGTTGCTGAAGCAAGAACCCCCCAAGCCGATTCCGTACTACGGGTGAACCTGCCCTTCCTTCGGCGCCGGCTCGTCCGGGCCCATGATTTTCAAGCGCCGCTCGACGGTGATCGTACCTGGATAATAGCGCGTGACCGCAGGCTCCGTAAGGGCCAGGGCACGCGATGGCAGCAGATGCACCCGAACATTCACAAAACCGCTCCGCTTACTCGCAAAGCCGTGGACGTCTCGCAATGTCAGGTAACCACGGTGGCGGGTCTTGTCCTTTAGCAGAATCAGGGGATCGGCCTGAAAACGCTTGCCGGTCGAAAGATCCTCGAAGACGACCTCAAAGCACAGGTCAACGGGCAAAGGCTCGTTGACTTGCCAGACCGGCACGCTCAGACCCATGCCCTTGCCATCTGCCGTTTTCCAGGTGATTTGCGGCTGCCACGGGTCGGACTTTGGCATCTCCCCTCGGAAGGATATCTCGGGGACGGGTTCGTGTTCGAGGATTTGTAACTGCTGCCGCACCCGTTTGTCGGTCTCCGCGTCCGCCGGCGCGATCAGCTCATTGGAGGTGTTCGCAGGAGTGACCTCGAACATTCGCTCGGGGGCTCGGACCGTGCCCTGGTGCTTTTTCCCACGGTGCGTGAACTCATAGGCCACGACCATCCCGAAGACGTGTTTCCCTTCGGCCAGTTTTCCTGTCCAGATCCAGCCGGTCGTAACGCCCGGGTCCGATCCGCTGCGCAGGTACGGTTTGCCATACGGTTGGCCGTCCAGGTAATGCGCCGTGCGCGTCTGCCACGTCAAGCCCCTGGGCCAACTCCCCGCGTCGTAGTGCAGGTAATATCCCAGCCCGATCCCGGCATCGACCCCGGCCGGGTAGCGCGGGCGGTGCGGAACCTGGAAGCGGAACTGCTTCTGGAGATACGTCTCGACCTGCGCCGCCGAATGACTGTTCCACGTCTGCGCGAAGAGATTGACGGCAGGCCAATGCAGCTTGTCGCGGTCGTTCCCGATGATGGTGAGCAGCAGGTCACCGGCGGCGGGCTGGTGTCCCGCGACGACAGCCTTGATGTTCTCCGGGACGTCAATGCGTTTATCCTCGTAAACTGGTGATTGGCGCTCCAGAAAGCGCAAAATCTCATCCGCGTAACCGACAAGACGATAACGGATCTTGTCGAGCCGGAGTTGGGTCTCCAGGTCTGCGCCTTGCCTGTGGCGGTCGAGTTGCGGCACAATGGCCGGCCCCAGTTTCAGCAGCGCTTGCTGGGCGGCCTCACGTTCGGCGAACTTCGGGCTGCCAAGTTGCTTGACCAGGTCGCCTACCCGGTCGCGTGGCCGTTGGGGCTGTTGCTCCCCGCCTGGGGCTTCCACGACGGCGCGGCCCGGATTGGCGTCCCGCGGCGTCTGGCCGATCAAGAGACCGCCCGCACCGAGGCCGAGCACCGCCAGGAGGGCGACGATCGCCGACAGCACTTTCACTTTCGCCCACGCCAGGGCGGTGACGACGCCGTCGCTCAGGGCCACGGCGGCAGGCGACACGTTCTCGACGAGTTCCCCGCCCTGGACCAGCGCAGTGACGGCCCGAACGGTCGCCGTCACGAGACCATTGGCGGTCGCAGCGCGGGCGCCGGCGTCGCTCAAGGCCACGGCGACAGCCGCGAGTGGTAGGGCGTGGCCGCGCCGAGCGAGCCAAGTTCGCATCGTCGCCCTGGCCCGTGCCAGCCGACTCGCAACAGTGCCGGGAGCGCACCCGACCAGGCGCGCCGCCTCTTCATGGGTCTTTCCCTCGAAGTAGCACAACACCACCAGGCCCCGCTGCGCTTCCGGTAACCGATTCACGGCACGGTCGAGCAATTCCCGCAGTTCGCGATCCTCGGTCGCGTGCTCAGTCCTGGCAGGGAGCGATTCGGCCACTGCGGGCGCGAGGGACGTGGACCGTGCCGCCCGCCGGCGGGACAGGACGGTCAAGGAGACGCGGGAGGCGACCCGGTAGAGCCAGGCGGCGACGGCCTGGCCGTTACGAATGACTCCGGCCTTGCGCGCGAGGGTCAGGAACGTCGCCTGAAAGGCGTCCTCAGCGTCGTGCGCGTCGCGCAGGATCCGCCGGCACACGCCCATCACCATCCGCTCGTGCCGCCAGATCAGCAGTTCCAGAGCCGTCGCATCCTGCGCAGTGAGGAAACGGTGGACCAGTTCCTCGTCAGTGGCGCTCGCGTTTTCGCTCCGCACCGCGAGCTGACGAACCCAGCGCAGCACACCTGTCGATCGGACCATGTCGAACCTCCCCTATCACAAAGTCTACAGGGAATGACGCGCGCTGCGGCTTAACCTTTCCAAGAAATGTTCACGAGCCGAGGGTAACAATCGTATACTACACGCGCTTGGTGAGACGAGGAAGCGAATCCCCTCCCGATCCGGAGACCACCAGCGACAAAGCTCCCGTTGGTGGGAGATGAGGAGGCCCCTTCAAGCGAAACCTTGCGAGGCCGGAAGGGGCGCATTCCTGCACTCATTTCAAGTTTTCCCTGCGCCAACATTTCGGCGAGGACTACACCGCTATCGAAATAAATAGATGGATCCGCTTATCGCTCGTTATCGCATGCTTCAGTGAAGGATCACGACTCTCGGCAAAGCGCGTCGAAGAGCCATGGCACCGGCCGGCGTTACCTGTGTACTGACGACATTGACTCTCCGAAGAGAGGTGAGCTTCGCCAGATGAAGTAGCCCTTTGTCAGTCACGGATGTGCTATGAATGCTAAGAACCTCAAGGTTCTGCAATGGGATCAACGATGACAAAGCAGCATCGGTAATACCCGTGACGCTCAACGTGAGTTCGCGAAGTTGCTTACAGTGTCGCAGTGATCTCACTCCACGATCACTCACTTTGGTTCCGGCAAGGCCGAGTTTTTCAAGATGTGGAAGCCCTTCTAACGCCTTCAAATTGTCATCCCCAACCGAGGTGCCGGCGAGACTCAACAGTCGTAGATTCATCAGTTTCCCGATATGAGATAAACCGACGTCAGTAATCGCAGTCCCTTCGAGATACAGCTCCTCAAGGTTCGGGAACGCCGAAAGGTGGCGAAGTCCGTCGTTGGTAACTTTGGTACCTCCCAACCCCAGAGTTCGGAATCGCGGCCCTCCTTTTTTCAAGGAGACTAGGTCGTGTCTGGTGAATGGGAACGGCATTTGCTGCAAAGGAGATAGAGCGCCATCGAACCACTGACCAGGGAGCGCCCCCATGCCTACCACTTCCCCAACCTACCGGTGTGCCCGGCCGACTGCCGTCCCGGCACCACGCTCAACACCAGGCGACTTTCTGCATCCAAGGCCACAGGGTCCCAGCAGTCGCCGCAGGCGTCGTCGGCGCGGTTGGCGCGGTCGCAGTGCTTCTCCTTCTTGGCGAC
>DASPXY010001082.1:0-3538 GCA_035637055.1 Gemmataceae bacterium
AATGGGATAGAGGGTGATGTCGCGCGTGCCGATGCCGAATTGCCGCGCCGTCAGCGCGTGCCCCAGCTCGTGCAGCAACACACAGCCAAATGCCGCCGCCAGCACGCCGAGGCTCAGGGCCAATTCGTAGCCGCCCTGCAAGCTCGCGGCCGTCACCCACAGGGGCAGCAGCCAAAATGTCCAGTGGATATAAAGCCCTATGCCAAAAGCCTTTCCGATTCTCCAGGATGACGACATGACCGGCCTGACTTTCTCTATGGAGTGCGGCGAGCCATCGCCGCTTTTTGTTTTTCTGAACCTTTGGGACAACCGCAAAGCGGCGATGGCTCGCCGCACTCTCAATTAGATAGAATTTCCGGCCCAGGGGATGCAGACGATTTGTTCGATTCTCCAACTCCCCCATCCGAACCTTTTTCGCCTCTCTGTCCATCTAAATGATAGAGGCGGGGGCAAGTCGGGGGACAGACGTCCGGCTGCCTTCACTCTCCAGAAGAGGAGTTCACCCATGAATCGTCAACCGAACCGCAGCCGGAAACAGCAGCGGAGAATCAAAACCTGGACCTTTGACCGCGCGAAGGCGGCCCTGCCTTATTTCCGTTCCGTCATGCAGTCGCTCCGCAACGACTACCTGGAAGCGCGCAGTCACAACGTACGCGCCCGGCGGCTGACCGACCGGCCCGGACGCCCTGGCCGCGATGCCCTGGTTGCCCATCAGGACGCGCTCATCGAAGTGGACAGGGCACACGACCGCGCCGACGAGGCACTTGAGGAACTCAATCGGCTCGATGTGTTTTGCCTCGATCCCGTGAACGGTCTGGCCCTGATTCCTTTCGTCCGCGAGGAGCAACTCGCCTGGTTCGTTTTTGACCTGTTCGCCGATGATAACCTGTCCGCCTGGCGATATCACGAAGACCCGCTCGAAACCCGTCGCCCGATCGGCGAAGTCGCCGACCAGCAGTCCACCGCCTCCTTCATGGTTTGACCATCCCTCCCGGTCCCGCTTGCGGCTTAGAAGCCATCTCACAACCTGTGTTACCAACCCGAAGCGTCAGCGAGGACGGTCCTCGCTGACGCTTCGGGTTGGTGTTGAAACCACTTCTTAGCGCTTCAAGTCTTGACCCCAAGCGGGATCCCCATTGACTCCAGAGTCCGGCGCACGCCCTCCAGGATGCCGACACGCGGCTGCCAGCCGAGTTCCTTGCGCGCCTTCTCGATGCTGAAGTGAGCCGGCCGGCCGACCAGGCGCACCGAGTATCGCGAAATGTAGGGCGCCCGTCCCCAGCGGAAGAGGCGCGCGATCACCTCCCCGACGAAGCCACCCCAGAAGGCGAGCCAGTAGGGCCGCTGGCGCGTCACGCGCGGCAGGCCAAGAGCGTCGCTCAGGGCGTCGTAGAACTGGCGCTGCGTCACCTCGCCCTCGCTGCAGAGGTGATAGACCTGCCCGCGCGCGTTGGGGTGGTTCGCGGCGAGGATGGCGCCCTCGGCGACGTCCGCGGCGTACACGATGTTCAGCAGGTTGTCGCCAGTGCCGAGCAGCGACACCCAGCCGCCGCGCAGCGCCCGCAGCAGACGCGGAAAGGTGTTGCGGTCACGCGGGCCGAAAATCCAGGTCGGTCGAATGATCGTCACCTCGGGACCGTAAGCGCGGGCCAACTCCTCGGCGGCGATCTTCGCCCGACAATAATGATCCCATATCCCGAGACGCTGACCGAGCGGTTCGTCCTCGGTGAGCCTGACCGGCGAGGGACGCGGATGACCATAGACCGACACGGAACTGACGTAGAGGATGCGGCCGACGCCGCCGGCCTGGCACGCTTGCAGGACGTTGCGCGCGGTCTCGATGACGTCGGTCTGGAACCGTCGCCAGTTTCCCCAATCGCCGACGCGGGCAGCACAATGATAGACAACGTCCGCGCCGGCGACGGCACGGATAAGGGTTTCGCGGTCGCGAATATCGCAGAGAGCCAGTTCGGCGCCGAGTTGTCGCAGGAAGGCGACGTCGCTGGTGGGGCGCACGACCGCCCGGATGCGCTGGCCGCGTGCGGCAAGCTGCTCGGCGATGTGACTGCCGAGCAGACCCGTCGCCCCCGTCACGACG
The DNA here is from genome assembly GCA_035637055.1 of Gemmataceae bacterium. Lineage (GTDB taxonomy): Bacteria > Planctomycetota > Planctomycetia > Gemmatales > Gemmataceae > DASPXY01. The sequence continues at coordinate 2,099 of DASPXY010001082.1, forward strand.
TTCAGCTTCGCGGGAGAAGGCCCATTCATGCTTGCGGCGATCCGGAATGGTCCCTTTCGACGCCGCTCTGAGCAGTGGGCTTGATGACGGCTCCCGGCCGCAGCGTGCCGCCGCGCAAGATCTGGGCGCGCAGGCCGCCACGGTGGAGAAGCCCTTTCTCGATCCCTTTTACCGTCAGTTTTTCCAGATGCCCGCACGGCTCGCACAGCCGCAGACCGCGCAGCACAACCTCGCCGATGCTGAACTCCTTGCCGACGAGATGATTGAGCGGGACGCCGCGCGTGAGCAGGTTGCGCCGCGCCTGCTCGGGGCGCAGAGGGATTTCGCAGTCGCGCGTCAGCGCTTCGAGCGCCTCGCTCTCGATGAGGGTGACCTCGCGATCTGGGCTGTCCTTTTTCGCGAACGTGCCCTCGCCGCGGCAATAGCGATCGCCGTCCAGGCCGCGTCCGGCGATGGCCTCGACCTGCTCGACGGCCTGCAGCGCTTCGGCAGTGCGCGGTCCAATGAAAACAGCCACCAACTCGCCCTGAAACATGCTGCACCTCCGCCCGGCGAGCGGCGCGGCGTCAGCCCGCCGGTGAATCCTTTTACCGGCGGGCTGACGCCGCGCCGCTCGCCAACAACTGATGGTTAGCGCTTGCCGATGCAGAACAGGTGATTCTGCCCCCGAATGAATAGCCGGCCGTCGGCAACCGCCGGCGTCGCTCGCACTAACTCGCCGAGTGGGTTCCGCGCCAGCAGGCGGAACGTCGGCTCCGCTGCGAAGACGTAGACGTCGCCCTCTTCGCTCGCCGCGTAAATCTTACCGTCGATCATCACCGGCGACGAGGTGAACTCGGAACTCGCCAGCCGCTCGAACCAGACACGTTGCCCGGTGCGGGCGTGGTAGCAGCCAGCCATGCCCTTGTCGTTGATGAAATAGACGTGCTCGCCACGCGTCAGCAGCGTCGGCACGTACGGGAAGTCCTTCTTGTTCTGCCAGGCCAGTTTCGCCTCGGTGTTCGGGCCGGCGCCCTTCAGGGTGAGCGCGACCATGTGACGATCGCCGCCGCCGTCGCCGGCGCACGCCAGCAGCATGCCGTCGCTGTAGACCGCCGAGCCAGTCGTCCGCAGCGGCATCTTCGCGCTGAATTTCCAGATCCAGTTCCAGTTGACCGACCCGGTGTCCGGTTCGTAACTGGTGATACCCTTGGTGCTGACCACGATCAGTTCCGGACGCTGGCCGTTTTTCTCCAGCAAAAACGGCGAGGAGTAGCACGCACGGTAGGCCGGCCGCGGGGCGTCCCAAACAGTCTTGCCGGTCTTCGCATCGAAGGCGTGCAGCGTCGAGGCGTCGTCCTGATCGTTGGCGAGGTAGACCTTGTCGCCGTAGATAACCGGCGAGGCGCCAGCGCCGTGCTGACTCTTGAACGAGCCCAAATTGCGGTTCCACAGCGGCGT
>DASPXY010001083.1:0-5059 GCA_035637055.1 Gemmataceae bacterium
TGGATGGCCCAGCAGTTCCAGTGGGGGTGGGCTTACTCGCTTGAGCAGTCCTTCCAGCGGCAAGGCTACGTTTATAACATATTCTATATCCTGCTCATCTACTTCTTCTGCTACTTCTGGACGGCCATCACGTTCAACCCGAAGGACATGGCCAACAACCTGAAGGACTACGGCAGTTTCATTCCGGGCTACCGGCCAGGCAAGCGAACTGCCGATTACCTCGAACGGGTCATCCTGCGAATCACCTACGTCGGGGCGGCGTTCCTGGCGGTCGTGGCGATTATCCCCAGCCTGGTGTCGCAGGCCCTGGAAGTCAACTATGCGGTGGCGAGTTTCTACGGCGGCACCGGCCTGCTGATCGTCATCAGCGTCGCGCTGGATCTCGTGCAGAAGATCAACAGTCACCTTGTGATGCGCAACTACGCGGGGCTGACGGAAGATTGACAAGGTGACAAAGTGACAAGGTGACAGGGTGACTGGTTTTTGCTGTCACCTTGTCACTTTGTCACCTTGTCACCTCCGGGAGGGAACTTGCCCATGCGACTGATCCTCTTCGGTCCCCCCGGAAGCGGCAAAGGCACCCAGGCCAAGCGGCTCAGCGAACGACTGGGATTGGCCCACATCAGCACCGGCGATATCCTGCGCGAAGCTGTCCGCCTCGGTACCCCCGCCGGCAAACTCGCCGAGTCGTTCGTCCGTGACGGCAAACTCGTCCCTGATGACCTCGTCAACGAACTGGTCAAGGAACGCTTCAGCGGCACTTCGCGCCCCGACAAGTTTGTCCTCGACGGCTATCCGCGCACCGTCGCGCAGGCCGCCTCTCTCGACCAACTCCTACGCCAGCAGTTCCTCGCTCTCGACGTTACCGTGCTGCTTGAAGTGGACGACCAGGAAATCATCGAACGCATTCGGCACCGCTGGACCTGTCCGAAGTGCAAGGCAACCTATCACACCATCTCGAAGCGCCCCAAGAAAGAGGGCGTCTGCGACGAGTGCGGTAGTGTCCTGATCCAGCGCGAGGACGACAAGGAGGCGACCATCAGGCGACGGCTGGAGATCTACCACCAGACTCATACTCCCCTGATGGCCCACTACGAGGCGCAGGGGTTACTGCGACGGGTCAAGGGGACAGGCGACATCGAAACGATCTATACTAATATCGTGAAAGTGTTGCAGTCCGCATCCCCAGGGCATTGACGTTTAGCCGCGGTTCGCCAACGTGGGGCAGGCCGGACCGATGGCCGAGAAAGAGGCGCCTCGTGTTACGATCCCTGTTCCAGCGCGGCCCGGAGTTGAAATCGACCCGCGAGATCGGCCTGATGCGCGAGGCCGGCAAACTCGTCGCCGCCGCCCTGCGCATCGCCCGCGAACTCGCCAGGCCCGGCGTTCGCACCCTTGACATCGATCAGGCGATCGAGGCCCTTTACGCCAAATACGGCGCCATTCCGCTGTTCAAGGGCTATCCCGGCCCGAAGGTGCCCTTCCCCGCCGTCACGTGCATCTCGCTCAACGAGCAGGTCGTCCACGGTATTCCCGGCCAAAGGCAAATTCGCGAGGGCGACCTGGTCAAGATCGACACCGCCTGCAAGCTGAACGGCTGGTGCGCCGACGCGGCCATCACGATCATCGTCGGCGAGGTGCGGCCGGAGTGGCGGCGGCTGGTCAACGTCGGCGAGGAAGTGCTGCAGATCGCCATTACCGAGCTGGGCCGGCGGCGCTGGTGGTCGGAGGTCGCGTCGCGGATGCAGAAGCACGCCGAGGACGCCGGCTATGGCGTGGTGCATCAGTACGTCGGCCACGGCATCGGCCGCATCATGCACGAGAACCCGCAGGTGCCGAACTTCGTCAACCGCGACGTGCGCAAGCAGGATTTCCGCCTCGAAGAAGGGCTGGTGCTGGCGGTCGAGCCGATGCTCAACATGGGCCGCGCCGACACGCGCACCCTGGGCGATCACTGGACCGTCGTGACCAAGGATGGGCTGCCGAGCGTTCATGTCGAGCATACGCTCGCGATCACGCGCAGCGGCGTGCAAATCCTCACCGCGGACGAGGAACCGCCGGCGCCCGCCGCGGCAACGGGAGGAACCCATGCGGCCGGAGGCACCCCCACCAGCTGACGGGCGGACGTTCGCCGAGGTGCTGGACCTGACGGCGGCCCGCTTCGGCGACCGCGACGCCCTGGTTTTCCCCGCGCTCCGCTACCGTCGCAGCTACGCCGAGTTCCGCGAGGAAGTGTGGCGGCTGGCCCGCGCGCTGCTCGCCTTCGGCGTGCAGCGCGGCGAACACATCGCCCTCTGGGCCACGAACCTGCCGCAGTGGGTAGTGGTCCAGTTTGCGGCGGCCCACGTCGGCGCGGTCCTGGTCAACGTCAATCCCGCCTATCGCGGCCATGAGCTGGCCTACGTCCTCCAGCAAGCCGATGTCACCACACTGCTGCTGACGGATCGCTTCAAGACCTCCGACTATTTCGATATTCTCGGCGCGATTTGTCCGGAACTGGCAAGCTCTGTCCCGGGAGCGCTGCACGCCGCTGCCTATCCGCGGCTGCGGCGCGTCGTCAGTCTCAAGCACGACCGGCGGCCCGGTATGCTCACCTGGGACGACATGCTGGCCCGCGCAGCGGAGGTGTCGGAGGCAGACCTGCATCGGCGCGCGGCGGAAGTGCAGGCCGACGATGTCGTCAACATTCAATACACCTCGGGCACAACGGGCTTCCCCAAGGGCGCGATGCTGACGCACCGCAACCTCCTGCTGAACGCCTACCATGTCGGCCGGCGGCTGAGGTTCACCGAGCGGGACCGCCTGTGCATCCCGGTGCCATTTTATCACTGTTTCGGATGTTCAATGGGCACTTTGATGTGCTCCATCTCTGGGGCGGCGATGGTAGTTCCCGCCGAATCGTTCGACGCCGGCGCCACGCTGCAGGCCATTCATGACGAGCGCTGCACGGCGGTCTACGGCGTGCCGACCATGTTCATCGCCGAGTTGCACCATCCGCGTTTCGGCGAGTTCGACCTCACGAGTCTGCGCACGGGCATCATGGCCGGCAGCCCCTGCCCGATCGAGGTGATGCGCGCCGTGATCGAGAAAATGGGGGCGCGCGAAATCACCATCGCTTATGGGCTGACGGAGGCGTCGCCGGTTATCACGCAGACGAACGCGACCGACAGCCTGGAGCATCGCGTCGGCACGGTCGGGCAGTCGATCCCTGGCCTGGAAGTCAAGATTGCGCCGCCCGGAACTCTAGAACCGCTGCCGCCGGGACAGCCGGGCGAGTTGATGGTGCGCGGGCACTGCGTGATGAAGGGCTACTACAACAAGCCGGAGGCGACGGCGGAAGCGCTCACGCCCGACGGCTGGCTGCACACGGGCGACCTGGCGCTCCAGACGCCGGACGGCTACTATCGCATCACGGGGCGTATCAAGGACATGATCATTCGCGGCGGCGAGAACATCTACCCGCGCGAGGTCGAGGAGTTCCTGTACACGCACCCCGCCATCGCCGACGTGCAGGTGGTCGGCCTGCCGGACCTGAAGTTGGTCGAGGAGGTGTGCGCCTGGGTTCGCCTCAAGCCCGGCGCGGCACTGACAGAAGCCGAGTTGAAGGAGTTTTGTAAGGGTAAAATCGCCCATTACAAGGTGCCGCGCTACGTCGTTTTCGTGGACGAATATCCGACGACGGTGACCGGCAAAGTGCAGAAATATCGTCTGCGCGAGCTGGGCGTCGAGCGTTTCGGGCTGCAGAAGGCAGCAGGCGTCGAGACGGCATGAAATCCGGGCTTTCTTGGTTCTCAAGGAGAGAACGGGAGGCTTCAGCCCCCTTGAGGGGGCTTGCCGCGCAGCGGTGCAGGCCCGCCCTTCAGGGCGGGCCGGAGGGTCATCCCCGGTACCTCATCTTCGAGCCCCCTTGAGGGGGCTTCTCGCTATCCGGCTTCAGCCCTATAGTGGCTCAAGCCGAACGGCGAGAAGCCCCCTCAAGGGGGCTCCGGTCAGGGAGAGGAGAGTTTGGTTGCGCCAACCCACCCGCCCTGAAGGGCGGGCCTGCACCGCTGCGCAGCAAGCCCCCTCAAGGGGGCTCAAGACTGCTGTTCTCTCCCTGAGAACCAAGAGATTCCACTCCGGCCAGAGCGCAATTCCGATGCGGTGGGTGTTGGGCTTGCGACCGACCCAGAAAGGTAGATGTTATGCGTTACGCCCTGTCCGTCCTCATACTGCCGGCCTTCCTCTGGCTACCACCGGCGCTGGCTCAGGACAACGAGGCCGAGAAACTCTTCCGCGACGCGGAGAAGAAAATCAAGGCCGCCACTGCCATCCAGGTCGATGTTGACATGAGCATGGAGGGCAAGGGAGTCAAGTTCAAGGGGTCGCTGCTGCTGACGAAGGACCACAAGGCCAAGGTCACCATGACGGGTCAGGTCGACGGCAAGGAGTTCAAGGTCGAGACCATCTCCAACGGCACCCGCATGAGGACGTCGCAGACGTTCCTGCCCGACCCAAAGGAGAGCGAGACGCCGAAGCAGTTTCACAATATGCTCAGCGCGATGACGAGCCGCGTGGGCCTGGTCGGCATCTTTTTCATCTCGTCAAAGAAAGACATGGAGAAGGAGACGGACGTCGAGAAGTTAATCCCCATTTCGGAGTTCAAATTAGAGGCCGCCGAGAAGGTGGGCGGCCGTGACGCCAAGGTAATCAGTTACCAGGCCGCCCCGGCAGGGGAAAAGCCCGCGCGCATCACCCTCTGGCTGGATGCCAAGACCTTGCTGCCGCTCAAGCGGGTCATCGCTCCGCCGCGGGAGAGCGAGCGCATCACGGAGACGTACACCGAGTTCAAACTCAACCCCAAGGTCGACGCCAAGGTCTTCGAGCTGACGAAGTAGCCCCTCGCAATCAAGCCCACGGGCCGCAACCCGTGGGCTTGATCATTTTCCCCCGGACAACTTCCCACATTTTTTTCGCCGCCTCCTTGCCGCTCCCCGTATGAGATTGTTATACCAAGATCGGTATAACAATATCTTACTCGGGAGACCTCCTCTCATGCGGCCTTCTTCACGGCATGCCT
>DASPXY010001084.1:0-2521 GCA_035637055.1 Gemmataceae bacterium
GGCGAGCGGCGCGGCGTCAGCCCGCCGGTAACGCCCTACCACCTCGCTCTCCGTGGTAACTTGCGAGCACCGGCGGGCTGACGCCACGCCGCTCGCCCTCCCTGCGAATTTTGTCCGCCCGCTCTTTGCCTTTCTCCTCAACAGAGCGCTCCGGCGCCAGGTCAGCAGCCCCATCTTCCCGGTTCCCATCTCTCCCGGATTACAATTCACTCCCAGCCGACGAACTAAGATAGAGCGCAATGAGGAGCCACGGACGTTCGGAGTCGAGCGATGGCGACGGCAGACCCCCCACCGGAAGCGGCCGCGTTCGCGGCACACGTCCGCCGCGAGCAGACGCGCCTGTACGGCTACATCCATTCCCTCGTGCGCGACCTGAACGACGCCGACGACCTCTTTCAGCAAACTACCCTGATCCTCTGGAAGAAGTTCGGCGAGTTCGACCCCCAGCGGAGTTTCTTCTCCTGGGCGTGCGGGATCGCACGGCTGGAGGTCGCGAACTTCCTGCGCAGCCGTGGCCGCCAGCGGCTCTACTTCAGCGATGACCTCAACTTGCTGCTGATCGAGGCCCAACAAGAAATGGCCGACGACGAGTTGGAAGACCGCCGGGCGGCGCTGGCGGGCTGTGTCGAGAAACTGCGGCAGCGCGACCGCGAACTGCTCCAGGAGTGCTACAGCGACACCGACAGCGTCAACGACGTCGCCGGCCGGCGCGGTCGTTCGCCGCAGAGCGTCTACAATTCGCTGCGCCGCATTCGCCGCGCCCTGTACGAATGCATCGACCGCACGCTGGCCCGCGAAACGCGACCGGGGTGGAATGTATGAATGTCCCTGAATTCCTCAAAGACGCGATCGACGATTACCTCCACGGGCTGCTCGACGAGGCCCGGTTGCAGGAGTTGGAAGAGGCCCTGCGCGCCGATGCCGACCTGCGCCGTTACTTCGTCCGCTACGCTCGCCTCCATACCGACCTGCACCTGGAGGTCCGCGCTCGCCAGGCCGGCGACCGTGCCCTCGGTGCCGCTTGCGGGTTAGCAGGCGAGCCCGTGAAACCGCAAGCGGGCCGGCGAAGAATGGCGTTCGCGGTCGCTGCTAGTCTGCTGCTGGGCATCGGTGTGGCCTGGTGGCTGCTGGCGGGGGCGCGTCAGGATCGCTCGGAGCCTGAACGGGCCGTCGCCTGGCTCGTCAACGCTCAGAACTGCCGCTGGGTCGGCGGCGTTGAACCGACGGGCGACATGCAGGCGGGAAAATCTCTGAATTTGGAAGCCGGGCTGGCCGAGATTCGTTTCGCCTGCGGGGCGCGCGTCGTCCTTGACGGGCCGGCGGTGCTGGAATTGCTCTCCGGCAGGAGCGCCCGGCTGCAGCGCGGGAAACTGACCGCCCGCGTTCCCGGGCCGGCGACCGGCTTCGAGATCGTTTCGCCGCAGGCCAAGGTGATCGACCTGGGCACCGAATTCGGCGTTGCCGTTGCGGAGGGCGGCGGCACCGACGTCTACGTCTTCGAGGGAACGGTCGAAGCGCACGCCACCGGCAGCAAGGCCGGCGCGGTCAGCCTAACACGCGATCAGGCCGCTCACATCGCCGCAGGCAAGGTCCAGCCGGTCGAACCAGGTGTCCAGGCGCAAGGCTTTGTGCGGGCGATCATGCCGGCGCCGGTCATTGTGCCGCGCACCCTGCGGCTGACCTTCGAGCAGGCGGTTGCGGACAGCCTTCTCGACGGCGGCGGCGGCGGCACCGGGTTGACGCATCGCTTGTCCGGCACCGGCACCCGTCTGCCCGAGCGCGACCCGAATCTCCGCCTCGACACGGTGAAAAAGCAGCTCGAACTTACCACAACCAATAGCGACCTCAATAGAAAGTACAGGTTGTATCACGGCGAGTATCTGGGCGTGCGCCTGGCGGACCTGGGCTTCACCGGCAAGGAGGACTTCGCCGTCAGCGTCAAACTGCTGGATATTCCCGCTCTGGAATTCGTCGGCCAGTTTGGGCTCTATGCGGGGTCGCGAAACGACAAAAATATCCGTGGCGGTCTGTTGAGCAGTAAACGTCAGGAACCCGGGCAATACACGCAGTTCCTGGTCAACAACCACCGTGGCCTCGACGCCGACATTCACCGCGTTGGCCTGCTGACGACCGGCAGCGACTTGCAGCTGACTTTGAAGCGGACGGCTGGGAAGTACACCCTGACTGTCGAGAACCTGACGACGGACACCACCAGCACCTTGACGATCCGGCACCCGGTATTTCTTGATCGCGAACGCGACCTGTACGTCGGTGTGTTTGGGGCGAATACCCAGAGCGAGGTGCGGCGCACCCTGATCATCAAGGACTTCCAGGCGACGGTATGGACAGTCTCCCGGCCCGCGGTTCCGTAACAGACCACTCCCCCCGGCCACAAGGGCACAGGCATGCAGGCACGGCTTCGTTCCACCCTTTCCGCCGCTCTGGGTTGCGCCGCGCTGGCGCTCTTCGCACGTCCCCTCAATGCCGGCGCGCAACCTCCCGCCGAACAGGCGGCGTCCTT
>DASPXY010001085.1:0-3571 GCA_035637055.1 Gemmataceae bacterium
GACCGGGTTTCCTCAGGGGTTCTGCTGACCCAGATGGAGGTGCCCGACCTGGCCAGCTGTCTGACGCGCAAGCAGGCTGAGGTGCGCGAGAGTCAGGCCCGGCTGCTCATGCTGGAAGTGGGCCCGCGGAAGGAAGTGATCGAGGAGCAGCGGCACCGGGTGGCCCGAGCCCTGAAGTGGCGCGACCTGGGCGAGCAAGATCTGAAGCGCAGCCGAGCGGCCTACCAGGAAGAGCTGGCCCGGCTCGGCAAGCAAATTGCCGAGCACTCCGCCGAACTGGCCTTCGCCGAGCAAAGCCTGGCCCGCCTCCAAAGGGGCGGGAAGGTCGCCACGGCCGAGGAAGGCGAGCGGGCGGAGAAAAAATGTCAGGTGCATCGAGCCCAACTCGAACAGGCTCAAGCGCAGAAACAGGCTCGTCAGGCCATCGGCACCTTGGAGGCCGAGGCCGAACTGGCCCGTCGCGACAAGGACTGGGCGGATACGCGGTCCGTGCTGGTGCTGCTGGAGGCGGGCACGCGCCCGGAAGAGATCGACGCTGAGCGGGCCCGACTGGCCCGTCTGCAGGAAGAGGCACGCTACCTGCAGCAGTGGCAGGACCGGCTGCGCGTCTACACTCCCGCGGCCGGGATGATCATGACGCCGCGGCTGCGCGAGAAAATCGGCCAGTACGTCAAGGAGGGTGACCTGATCTGCGTGCTTGAGGAGCCTGCGGGCCTGGACGCCGAGATCGCAATCTCCGAGCAGGATGTGGCGCGTGTCCGACCGGGCCAATCTGTCTCTTTGAAAGCCCGCGCACTCCCCTTCGAGACCTTGTCCGCGCAGGTGGACCGAGTCGGTGCCGGGGCCGCGCCCCCCGAGGCGCCGCCACTCGCCCAGCCTACCGTGCGCGGGGAGGTGGCGGGGACCGTCACGGTCTATTGCCGACTGCGCGACCCTGTCCCTGAACTCCGGCCGGGGATGACGGGCTACGCACGCATTGACTGCGGGCCCCGTCCGCTCGGCGTACTTCTGGGCGAGCGGGTGCTGCGCTTCCTGCGGACCGAATTCTGGTGGTAACTTGCCACGGCAGCGCCCGTGGCCAGCCTCGCCAGCACCTCCCGCGCTGCTCGTCCAGAGGGCCGAACACCACGACGGCAGGAAGCAGCACGTCATGGAGAAACTCTGCAAGGCGTTGCGGTGGGTCGCGGCTCGTGCCGCGCGATCAGGAAATGTAAGATCGGCGTGGTTGCCATCGTGGTCACCAGCGCCATCAGCACCATCATCGCGAACAGCGTCGGCGAGATGACGCGCAGATCCAGACCGATGTTCAGGACGATCAACTCCATCAAGCCGCGCGTGTTCATCAGCACGCCCAGGGCAGCCGAGTCGCGCCAGCCCAGGCCAGTCAGCCGCGCCGCCGCCAGCGTCCCGCCGAACTTGCCGACCGTCGCCACGAGGATGATCAGCCCGCACACCAGCCACTGACCGACGCCCGACACCAGGCCGATCTCCGTCCGCATCCCGGTGAAGGCGAAGAAGGCTGGCAACAGCAGCACCGTCACGAGATCTTCGAGCTTGTGGACGAACGCCTGGGCGACGGCACTCTCCGACGGGATGATGGCGCCGAGCAGGAACGCCCCGAAGATCGCGTGGACGCCGATGTACTCGGTCGTCAGCGCCGAGAGCAGGAGGGCGACGAAGACCAGGGCCACGACGCCGCGCGTCAGCCGGCCCTCGTCGAGGCGCCCCAGCGACCGCGCCAGCACCGGCCGCACCGCCAGCAGCATGAAGGCGATGTAAGCGATCGTCAGGCCGACGACGAGCAGCGCCCCGCCGACCTTCGCCTGGGCGACGCCGACCACGAACGCCAGCAGGCACCACGCCGTCGCGTCGTCGGTGGCGGCGCAGGCCAGGGCGACGGCGCCGAGTTCCGTTCGGTGCATGCGGCGATCGGTGAGGATGCGCGCCAGCACCGGAAAGGCGGTGATCGACATGGCGACGCCGAGGAACAGGGCGAAACTGGTGAACGGCACGTCGCTGCTGGAGAGGTGCGGGTAGAGGCCCAGCGCCAGCGCCGAGCCGAGCACGAACGGCACGACGATGCTGGCGTGCGAAGTGGCGACGGTCGCCTGAGCGCGATCGCGCAGCAGGGCAGGGTTCAGCTCCAGGCCGACCAGGAACATGTACAGGATGACGCCTAGCTGCGCGACCACCCCGAGGAACGGCGCGACCGACGGCGGCAACAAATAGGTGTAGGCGTCGGGCGCCACGCGGCCCAGCAGCGACGGGCCCAGCAGAATGCCCGCGACCACTTCGCCGATCACGGGCGGCTGGCCGATGTACCTGAACAGCGCGCCCAAGATCTGACCCGAAACTACGACGGCAGCCAGCGCCAGGAGCACGTGGAACAGGATATCGGCGTCGGTGCCGGTCCGCGTCGGGCCGGCCGGCATGCCGGGTGGCGGGGCCGGCGCGGTGAGCGTCTGGCCATGCCCGTTGATCACCAGAAAAAGCGCGACGGCCCCGGCGGTCATCAGGACATAGACCACGCCCACCCACACCTTGCCGGGCCCCGGCTTGCCAGGTTTCATGGCGGTTACTCCGCGGCCGCAGCGGCTCCTTCCGGTGCCGGAGCCGCCTGGTGCATCGCGTTCATCGGTTCGACGACGTCGTCCACTTTCGCGTCGAAGAGGTCGCCGATCAGCAGGTCGGTCAGGTGGCCCTTGAGGTGCGGATAACGACGGACGAACCGGCCGAAACTAAAGCCATCGTAATACTCGCACACCAGACGCCTCATGCGATCCATCCCTTCGCCGAACTCCTTCTCCCACTTGCCCAACTGCCCCGCCGACGTGTCGTTCTTCTTCAGGCCCTCGACGATGGCGTCAGCGGCCATCGAACCGGAGCGCAGGGCGAGCAAGACGCCCGAGGAGTACAGCGGATCGAGGAAGCCAAAGGCGTCGCCGACCAGTACCCAGCCATCGCCGGCGGCCCGACGTGAACGATACGAATACTCCTTGACGGCACGGAACGGCCCAACCCGCCGCCCCCTCGCGATGCGCTCCTTGACCGCGGGGCAGCGATCCACCTCCTCGAAGTAGATCACCTCGTGGTCCTTGTCCTGTCGGTCCTTGAACAGATACTCGTAGCCCGCGACCACGCCGACGCTGATGACGTTGTCGTGCAGCGGGATGTACCAGAACCAGCCTTTCTTGCCGCGCGTCTGCAAGACCAGCGTGGCGCCCTCATCGCGGCCGATGTCGCGGTAGGCGCCTTCCCAGTACGTCCACAGGGCGGCCTTTTTCAGCACCGGATCCCACTCGCGCAGGCCCAGCCGGCTCATGATCATCGACGACTGCCCGCTCGCATCGACGACGACCTTCGCCCGCACCTCGTGCTCGTCGCCGTCCTCATCCACCAGACGCACGCCGACGGCGCGCTCGGCCTCGAAGAGGACTTCGAGCCCGCGCACGCCCTCGTGGACCTCGACGCCGTGCTCGCGGGCGTTGTTGAGCATCATCAGGTCGAACTCGCTGCGCAGCACCTGCCAGGTCTGCGAGCACTCGTGCGGCTTGTTGTCCCAGAAATAAAA
>DASPXY010001086.1:0-2812 GCA_035637055.1 Gemmataceae bacterium
CACACACGGAAAGAGCAGACCGACATAGTTACAGCGCCAGGCGTGCGGGTGCGCCAACGTCAGGAAGACGAACAGCAGCGCCAGGTGCCCCCGGTCGCGATCCCGGGCTTGTTGCGGGAGCGCGTCCAGGGGGTGAGTGCGACGGCTCCAGAGGATCCAGCCGTAAAGGGCTCCGGCCAGCGCCGCCAGGAGCCCGGGATGAACACGCTTCAGCGCGGCCAGGTTCTCCGGCGCGAGCAGTTCGTGACCATCGCTGACCAGAGGGAGGCGAGCAAGCAGGCCCAGGAGCGATTGGTTACCCGGTCGATAGGTTTGCAGCGGCACGTCGGTCGCGATGGTGTGATGGACCCATTCCTGATGCAGCCGGAGCGTACCCTCCCAGCCGACCCAGGCGACCGGCAGCAACCCGATCACGACGGCGCCGACGGCCACGCCGGCCAGACCGCGCCGGTCGCGCTGGAGAATCAGGTACGGCACCAGGGCGAGGGGCGCCAGCTTGAGGGCGCTGGCGGCGGCGAGCATCAGGCCGCCGATGAAGGGACGCCCGCGCTGCTGACACCACGCCCAGCCCAGGCAGCCAACCGTCATCCACAGCGCGATCTGGCCGAGGCGGACACACGCCCACAGATAGCCCGCTATCGGCACTCCTGCAAGGAGGAGAATGCCCCAGACCTGGCTGGACGTGGCCCTGCCTCCGAGGGCAAGACTCAGGGAGAGCCAGAAGGCAGCGGCCACGGCCAGCCAGTTGAGCAGCATCCAGAGGCGGCAGGCCCAGAGATAATCGAGGTGACGCAGCAGACTCAGGAGATATGCGTAAGCCGGCATATAGGGGAAAGCGCCGAAGGACGGATAGCCCTCCAGGCGCTTCGCGCGCGGTGGGCAGCGCTGGTCCTCCTCGTCGAGGGTATAGGGGCTTTCGCCGCGCCCGACGGCGACCGCGGCCCGGTAATACGCCCCGAAGTCCATGTCCTGGCAGTCGGGCTTGCCGATCGTGCCCCAGAATGACCAGAGGATCGCGAGCCCGACCAACCCCCCGAAAAGCAGGCGCCCGCGCTGCTCCCAGGAAGTCAGGCTGCTGTTGACCCGAGGTGCGGCGGTTGCCATGACTCCTCCCGTGAATGAGACCCGAAGCGGAGGGACGAGCTTATAGCTGGAGAGGGAGGAGTAGGGAAGACAGGATTTGCGGGCGCTGCGTGGAGAATCCCATAGCCGGGGGACGAGTGGCCCTGGCGTTGCTACGAAGCGCTGACGCTCAGCCTTGCCTCGGCCGGTTGCGGGATCCGTTCCAGCTTGTAGTGCAGCCGGAGCACCGTCAGGCCGAGGAACCGCACGAGGTGATCGGTACGGAGGGTGCCTCGCTGGTCAACGTAGACGTGGAAGAACTCGCGCAGGGTGCGGAGGTAGCGAACCTTCCAGTGGTCCGCGTCCGTCTCCACCATCCGGTAGAACCCCGGCTCCCCGAATCGCTCCCCGACCGAGATCAACTTGAAGGAGCCGTCCGGCTGCGCCTCGGGGCGGAGGAAAACGGTGGCACTGCCCAGCGGCAATGGGAAGCTCACCTTCACGCAAGGATCGGGCCAGGCGGCCGGTCGCTCGGTCGAGTAGAGCCCCGTGTAGATGACGCGGTCCGCCCCTGCCAGGCGACGCAGCCAGCCCGTGTACACGCGCCGCCCCGAGACCTGATCGACCATCGGCAAGACCTCACTGGTCATACCGCCGGCCAACTCCAGCGAGGACACGGGAAAGTTCAGCTGGTCCATCGGCCGGCTGACGAACTTCGTCAACCCCCAGAGAAAGAGGCGAGTGAGCACCGGCGCTTCGCTCCATGCCTCCAGACGATAGCAGGAGGTGTGTTCGTAGAAGTCACGGATTTCGGGCCGAACCTTCGCCGGGTCGAAATTGCGCCCGCGCAGGGCGTCGAAGTCAGGGAGCAGGCCGGCGTCCGGCGACAACTGGATGGCAAGCCGCTCACGTTCGGCGAGCAGGGTGTAGAACGCCGCCCCGATCCGGCCGGGTGGTCCCATCGGGCAGTCCAGCCATAGGGCCTCGCGTCGGGCGAGGCGTTTGCCAGTAAGGCGGACCCACTGGCGGATGCCTGCCGCGGTCAGCACGCCAACGCCGGTCGAAAGCGAAGCCTTCATGGAGAGCATTCGGCGGAAGCATTCACTGCCCCACCGCCTTACGCGGGATTCGTGCTTGCTGCCCCGTCGCGGCAAAGCCCCAGACGGGAACCGGAAACGCCCCTTGCGGATAACCGCGTTTGCGAGGCTTCTGCCTTGCATCTCCTGCCGCTACGGCGAGGGTGGCCCAACTTCCTCGATGCGAGTCACCGTCATCTCATCGGCGGGGCGTGCAGGGAGCGCCGTCCGGCGACGGCGCAGACGCCGCAACGCGGTTCCGATCAGTCCCGCCGCGAGGATCGCCCCCGCGCCCAGCCACAGCCAGGACCAGCCTGACCAGGCGCCGCCCGCCTCGTCCGCCGCTCCGTCGCCGGGTTGCTGCACGATCACCACGAGTTCCGTGTTGCCGACCGGGGCGAACGCCGCCAGCCAGCGGCCCCGATACGCCGCGTGGCGAACGCCGGCCGGATCCTGGTAGTCCGCACGCACCATGCCGGCGCGGCCGCGCGGCTGCGGCGCTGGTGGCCGCAATTCATCCTCGGCATCGTGCGCCCCCACCGGCACCTCGCGCGCCGGCAGCGGCAGCGCCTCGTCGGCGTATTTGTAGGCCGGATGGAGCAGGATCACATAGTCCCCAGGGTCATGCAGCGGCACGACCTTCTCCCTCGGGTCGGTGTCTTCCGGTCCCACGA
>DASPXY010001087.1:0-17543 GCA_035637055.1 Gemmataceae bacterium
ACGGTCCTCACGGGGAGCTTCGACAAAACGGTGCGGCTGTGGGATGTGACCACCGGCCAGGAAGTCCGCCGCTTCGATGGCCACACGGACGCGGTGTTGAGTGTCGCTCTCTCCGCCGACGGTCGCCGCGCCCTGTCCGGCTCGCTCGACAAAACGGTGCGCCTGTGGGACGTACAGACGGGGCAGGAACTGCGCCGCCTTGACCAGCAGAGCGGCATCCGCAGCGGCGTCACCTGCGTGGCCTTCTCGGCGGACGGCAAGCGTTTCCTGGCGACGCGCGGCTTTGCCGAGGTCAAGCACAGCTTCAAGGGCGAGCCGCGCATGGAGCACATGGAATGGCATCGGCCGAAGGACTTCCTGGATTGCAGCATCACTGTCTGGGAGACGGATTCCGGCCGGCAACTCGCCCTGCTCTTGGGCCACGCCGACGAGGTCACGTCAGCGGCCTTCTTGCCGGACGGCGAGCGGGTCGTCTCGGGCAGTTTCGACAAGACGGCGCGGCTGTGGGACGTGAAAGGGCAAACAGAAATTCGACGTTTTCAGGGGCATACGGGCGAAATTTTCGGCATCGCGATTTCGCCGGACGGTCGGCGTCTGCTCTCGGCCAGCGGCAGCCTCGGGCCGATCCCGGGCAAAGAGGGAGACAAGGAGAAGGAAAAAGAGAAGGAGCCGCAGCCGAACCCGCCCCCACCTGCCCCGAAGGATTACACGCTGCGCCTGTGGGACGTGGAGACGGGCAAGGAGTTGCGCCGCTTGGAGGGACACGCCAATGCCGTGCTGGGCGTGGCCTTCTCGCCAGATGGCCTGAAAGCTGTATCAACGAGTTTTGATGGCACGGCGCGCGTCTGGGACGTGGAGGCGGGCGTCGAACTGCAGCGCTACCACGGCCACGGTTCAGCGATCCCAGCCGCGGTCTTCACGCCGGACGGCGGACAGGTGCTGAGCGGTGGCTGGGACAACAATCTGCGCCTGTGGCGAGTGCGCTGAGTCCAGCTTGGGGTGATCTTGCCCACGGGGCAACTTGACACAAGCCCGGAGCGCCAGCGACGGGACCAGGCTACCGTCCCGGCGCTGGCGCTTCGGGCTTGTGTCAACCAAGCCTCGTCGAGTTTCGCCGCTGGATGACACATCAGCGTCACTTCCGTAGGCCGGTCAGATCCCAGAGCAGGACCGTCGTATCCGCGCTCCCCGACGCCAGGATGCTGCCGTCCGGCGCGAACGCGACACAATGTATCGGACCGCGGTGGCCCTCGAAGCGCTGCCGCTCTTTGCCCGTCACCACTTCCCACAGCCGGACCATGCCATCACGACCGCCGGTTGCCACGGTCTTGCCGTCCGGGGAGAACGCGACCGCCTGAATGTTGCCGGGGTCGTCGGGGAAGCGCCGCTGCTCGCGTCCTGTCACTGGATCCCAAAGAAGGAGGCTTAAAGTCGCTTTTTCGCGGAGCGGTCTGCCGCCCGCTGAGGCGAGCAGCTTGCCATCAGGCGAGAAAGCCACTCCACGGACGCCCACCTGCGGGAGCCGATGGTAGGGTTTGTCCGGCGTCAACGGCCACAGCCTGAGTTCGGTGTGTTCGGCAGCCCAGGCCAGCGTCTTGCCGTCCGGCGAAAACGCCACGGAATTGAGCTGCGCGCGCAGCCAGTCCTGAGTTCGCTCCCGCGCTAGTTGGTCAGGTTTCGGGCGTGCCTCCCCGGTCGCCACGTCCCACAGTCCGAAGCTACCTTGGGCCTCCGAGGCCAGGAATTTGCCGTCCGGAGAGAAAGCGGCGACCCAGGGGTGAGTGACGCCTTGCCGCGCCGCCCGCAGGCGATGCAGTTCGCGGCCTGTGATCGCATCCCGCAGCCGCAATGTGTAGTCGGAGCTGCCACAGGCGAGCACCTTGCCGTCCGGCGAGTAGGCGACGACGAGACCGCCATCCAACCGCCGTCGATGCTTCCCTGTCGGCGCATCCCAGAGGTGGATATCCCAGGCTGCCGTCGCCAGCGTTTTGCCATCCGGCGCAAAGGCCAGGGAGTGGACCCCGCCCAGATGGCCGACCGTCGTCGAGACCGGCTCGCCCGTGGCCGTCTGCAGCAAGGACACCATTGTCCTGCCCGACGAACCGCCCACGGCGAACTGTTTCCCGTCCGGCGAAAGGGCGAGCGAGACCGGATAACCCCGATCAGGGAGTTGCCGCACCAGCTTGCCTGTCAGCGCGTCCCACACGAGCATCGTTCGATCCTCACAGGCAGAGAGGAGCGTCTTGCCGTCGGGGCTGAACAGGACACGGACGGTCGTACCAAGCTGGCGGAGTTGATCCGGGTCGCGGCCGGGTCTGGCGCCGGCGTCGAGGCGATGGAGTTGTCGCCCATTGGCCATCTGCCATAGACGGATTGTCTTATCGTCGCAGCCTGTTGCTAGCACCTTGCCGTCGGGCGAAAAGGCAAGCGAACGAACCGCCGGGGCAGGTTCCCAAAAAGTCTGCCGCTCCTTGCCGGTTGCCACTTCCCACAGGCGCACGGCAGGGCTGGGTGGTCCCTCCGGCTTACCGCCGGCCCTGGCAAATTCCTCATCCGCGGCCGTGAGCCCGTCTGCCTGCCCACTCACCAGGGTCTTGCCGTCGGGGGCAAAGGCGAGGGCGTTGATGATACTCCGTGGCAATTCCAGCCGCCTGACCTCCTTGCCGCTGGCCGTGTCCCAAAGCCGAATCGTCGTGTCCCCTATCCTGCGCCCCCGGCCTCTCTCCCCCAGACCAGGGACCGGCCTGAAGCGCACTGTAGCCGTCGCCAGGATTTTGCCGTCGGGCGAGAATGCGAGGCAGGCGTTCCCTTGCTCGCCGAAGCGCCACAGTTCCTGGCCTGTGGCCACCGACCACAGGCGGATGGTGCTATCCACCGAACACGAGGCGAGCCGTTTGCCGTCGCTTGAGAAGGCGATGGTCTGGACCTCATGCGTGTGCCCCTGCAGCCGGCGTCTCACCTTGCCGGTGGCGACCTCCCAGAGGTAGATGCTCCCATCTTTCACCCCACTCCCCGCGGCGAGGAGTTTGCCGTCAGGCGAAAACGCCACACAGGTGACGCCGCTGGATTGCCGCCAGCGCATCGTGCCGAGGCGTGCGATGGCGCCGGGGGGCAGCGCGTCGCCGTACAGGTCAGTGCGCGGCGGGGCGTCCCCCTGCGCAGTCGCCGGTTGTCCTGGCAGCAGGGTCAAGCAACCGAGCACGAGAGCAACTAAGTTCCGATTACGCATATCCGCCTCCCATTTGGCGCTGAATGCTCAAGGCTCACCGCAAAGGGCGTCAACTCGCGGCGCTTTCTACTGCCTGCTCGCCCGCGGTGATCCAGCCGCGCAGCACCTTGTAATCCGTCTTGCCCGTGCCCAGCACCGGGATCGCCTTGACCTGACGCACCTCGTCGAGCCGCATCACGCCGCGGAACCCTTCCTCCAGCAACACCGCATTCGCCTCGTCGAGCGTGATCGGCTCGGTCGTGAACAGCACGATGCGGCGGCCCTCCGGCGTCTCCATGCCCTCCACCGCGACGCGCGGCCCCTTGTCGGTCGGCGGCCAGCGCCGGGCCAGCGGTTCCTCCAGCGCCGGCAGCGAGATCATCTCGCCACCGGCCTTCAAAAAGCGCTTCAGACGACCGTGAAAGTGGATGTAACCGTCGGTGTCCACAGCAGCCAGATCGCCGGTGACGTACCAGCGCTTGCCGCCGCGCTCCTTGAACGGCGGCGGTCCCTCGTGGCCGATGTAGCCGGGGAACACCGTCGGCCCGCTCACCAGCAACATACCGCGCTCGCCCGGCGGCAGGGCGTTTTCCTCCGTTTCCAGATCGACGACGCTGACCTCGACATCCGGTAACGGCTTGCCCAGGGTACCCGGACGATTCGCCTTCGGTGGATTCACCGATACCACCGGCGAGCACTCGGTGATGCCGTAACCCTCCAGTACCTCGGCATTGGGTGCCGCCTTGGCGTAACGTTCGATCAGCGACGGCGGACACTTCTCCGCCCCGACGACGATCAAGCGCAACGACGCCAGCTGTCCCGGCTGTGAGCGGTCCACAATGTAGCTAACGAACGTCGGCGTCCCCACCAGGACCGTTACCTTGTACGCACCGACCTTGCGGGCCAGGCCGCCGGCGTCGGTCGGGTCGGGATGATGCACCACGCGCAGGCCGGACAGGAGCGGCAAGAGCGTCGTCACCGACAGACCGAAACTATGGAACGTCGGCAGGAAACCGAGGACACAGTCCTGCCGCGTCAGGCCGAATACGGAGATACCCCCTCGCTGATTGGTCAAAAGATTGCGATGCGTCAGCGGCACGGCTTTTGGGGCCTTCTCTGAGCCGCTGGTGAACAGTACGACTGCCGGCTGATCGACGTCGGCTTTGGGAACGGCGGCACGGATCGAGCCTGGCCGCCAGCGCACTGCCAACAACGTCTTGAACAGCTCCCACTTGCCGATGCCCTCGCGGATCTCCTCCAAAAAGAGGTATTCCGTATCCTTTACCTCTGTTCCTGTGCGATCGATGAACGCCTCGGACGTGACGACGTGCGTCAGGCTCATAAGCCGGGCGGCGTGGGCGAGGTTCGCTGGGCCGGTCGTCCAGTTCAGCACTACCGGCAGTTTGCCGGCAAGGTATAGCCCCAGCAAGGCGATATCGGCCCCGACCGACGCGGGCATCATCAGGCCAACATTCGGTGCGGACAGTTTGCGGAAACGCCGCGCCATCGCCAGGGCGCCGACGAGCACGCGCTCGTAGGTGACCACACCGGCCAGGTCGTCCGCGGCGGCCACGTCCTTGCGGCTTAGCAGCGCACGATTGACGAACGCCTCGGCGATAGTGTCACCCTTGATCTCGACGGGCCCTTGGTCGGTCGGTGGTTTGAACCACTCCAACGGCGCCGGCCGCGGCGGTCCCCTGCTCGCCAGGCCGCCGGCGAGCGCCCACAGGTCGCCGATGGTGGTTGGCACGTCCTCGCTGGAGAAACCGAAGCGCTGTTCGACCTGGAGCGTCACGTCCATGCGGTCGAGGCTGTCCATGCCGAGTTGATCCATCGTCGTGCGCGGCTGCTTCTCGTCGTCGCTCAGCGGCCGTTTCAGCTTGCCGGCGATGATTTTGGTGACCTCCTCGCGCGTCTCGGGCTTGACCTTGCCGAGTTCGGCCTCGCTCAGCCCCTTCGGATCGGGGAAGGTGTACTTGCGTGCCCCGAGGGCGAAGTGATAGGGGACGTAGGTGGGCTGCTCCGGTCCCGGGGCGTTGTACCACGCTTCGAGCCAGGGATTGAGCGTTTCGCGGCTCGGCTCGGGGAGTTTGGCGGGGTCGATCGGCTCGACAGTGATCTCGATGCGTCGGCGCGGCATGAACAGGAGCAAGTTGGCGAAAATCAAGCCGAGGCCGATCAGGAGGCGCCGGCCGAGGTTCGGCGCCTTGCCGGTGCGGGCGTAGGTGAACGACGACCCCCACAGGCCGCGCGTGCGCACGAGGACCACTTGCACATCGGGAAGGCGGCGCAGGATGTCCGCCGCCGCTCGTGCTGCGCCGATGGACTCCTCGCCTTTGCGGTAAACGTGACCCGCTGGGTAGAGCAGGACGTTGTCGCCGCGTTTCAGCGCCTCGACGGTATCGGCCAGGGCCTTCTCGGCGCGGGCGCGGGCTCGCGCACTGGCACGCGACAGGTCGGGGATGGGGATGGCATTGAGCAGTTTGACCAGCGCCAGCAAGAGAGTGCTGGGCGAGGAACTGACAAAAACCATCGGCCGCGGATGGAGGGTTGGCCACAGGCTCGTCAGCACGAGGCCGGGATCGACGTAGCCAGGGTGATTCGGCAGGATGAGCATTGGGCCTTTGCGGCCGCGCACTTGCTCCAGGCCGCGGACGCGGACACGGTAGCGCAGCGAGAGGAACAGCTTGCCCAGCACCCACAAGATGTATGGCAGGAACGTCCACATGACGGGATCCTTCGAGGCGTCGGAGAAAACCCCTCCCCCCAACCCCCTCCCCTGCAAGGAGAGGGGGAGAAGAAGAGACGGCGCTTGGCTTGCTCCCCCTCTCCTCGCAGGGGAGGGGGTTGGGGGGAGGGGTTCGCGCCGTGCTGCAAACTCAGCGCGGCTCAATCCCTATTCAACTCGGTCCACAAGGCCCGGTAGTAGCGCATCAGTCGCTCGCCCGAGGCAGCGTCCGGCATCCCCTGGATCTCGGCCAAAGTCACGCGATCGTAGCCGGTCTCGCGCAGCAAGCGGAACAACTCGCGGTAAGGATAGCCACTATGCAGCTCGTTGATATGGCAGGACTTGATCCACGGCCGCAGCAGCTTGAAGTACTGCGCCACCGAGCCCTTGACGACATCGGTGGCGTTTGAGTTCCACGTCACGCCGACCTGGCGGTGGTTGGCGGCCTCCATGATGGTGCGCATATGCGGCGGGTGGGCGGTGCCGTTGCCATGGACCTCGACCCAGATTTCCACGCCCGCGCCGTCCGCCGCCTTGCCGCAGACCGTCAGCGAACGCCCGATCTGCTCCAACGTCCGCGCCACCGGCACACTCTTCGGCAGAGCGTTGGGCCGCACCTTGACACCGCGGCCCCCGAGATCGGCCACCAGCTGGACGAACTGCTGACACGTCTCGATGTTCCGCCGCACAACCGCCTGATCGGGGGAGTGGAACTCGCACACGGTGCCGCAGCCCCAGATTTCGATACCGGCGTCGGCGAACTGCTGGCGCACCTCCTTGCGTCGCTGCGGGCTGAGGCTCGGCTCGACGCCGTGCTTGTGCGTGGTGCGCAGCTCGACCGCGGCCAGGCCGACGTCGCGGCAGATGCGCAGGATGGTCGGCACGTCCCAGGCGGCGGCGATGTTGTAGGTTACGATGCCGAGCCGAAAGCGCAGGGGCGGGCGCTGCGGCTGAGCGGGTTGGGCGGCAGAGGCTCCGGTGGCAGCGCCGGCGGCGGTGAGGGCGCCGGCAGTCTGGAGAAAACGACGGCGCGAGAAGGCGGTCATGATGCGGACTCCGTGATGGGAGGAACAGATCGTGGCGGCACGTCGGGATTATGTTAGACAGCAGGACTCTCCGCGGCTTGCCGTTCATTGCCCGGCGCATCGGTTTTTCTGGACAGCGTCCGCCGAGGCGCGTAGGGTGAGGCTGAATCCCAACGCTCTGAACCTACGCCGCTGCTTGAGGACCGCACCATGATGCGCCTGCTGCTGGCCTTCGCTCTCTGCGCCCTGCACGCCGCGCCTGCCCACGCCGGCGACAAAAGCAAACCCGCTGGTCAGAAACGGCCGAACGTCCTCATCCTCTACAGCGACGACCAGCGCTTCGACACCATCGGCGCGCTGGGGAACAAGGTCATCAAAACGCCGAACCTCGATCGCCTCGTCAAACGCGGCTTCGCCTTCACGCATAACTTCGTCACGGTCCCCGTCTGCACGCCGTCGCGCGCGGAACTGCTGACCGGCCGCGTCGCGTTCCGCAATGGCGTGCGCTTCTTCAATCAGAAGATCCATCCCGACCTGCCGTTGCTGTCGCACGTCCTTGCCCGTGCCGGTTACCTCACGTGGTTCACCGGCAAATGGCACAACGACGGCACGCCGGACCGGCACGGCTTTCAGGTGGTGCGGCGCGTCTTCGTCGGCGGCATGGGCAAGCACGAAAAGACCTTCATCGAGCCGGGCGGCAAGGTGAGCGGCTTCAGCTCGCAGTTGTTCGCCGACGCCGCCATCGACCAGATCAAGACTAAACAGGATCGCCAATGGTTCATGCTGGTCGCGTTCACGGCACCCCATGACCCGCGCACGCCGCCGGGTAAGTACGCGACCCTCTACGACCCGGCGAAGATCCCGTTGCCGGCGAACTATCTGCCCGAACACCCCTTCGACAACGGCGCCATGACGATCCGCGACGAACTGCTCGAAGCTTGGCCGCGTACTCCCGACGCCGTCCGCCGCCACCTTGCCGAGTATTACGGCATGATCTCGCACCTCGACGAGCAGGTCGGCCGCATCCTCGAAGCGCTTGAGCGCAGCGGGCAGCTTGAAAACACTATTATCATCTTCCTTGGTGACAATGGCCTGGCAATCGGCAGCCATGGCCTGATGGGCAAGCAGAACCTCTACGATCACAGCGTCCGCGTCCCACTGATCCTGAGCGGTCCCGGCATCCCGAAGGGCAAACAGTCGAGCGCCCTCTGCTACAGTTACGATCTCTTACCTACGCTGTGTGAACTGACAGGAGTCGCCCCGCCGAAGGTTCTCGATGGCAAGAGTCTCGTGCCCATCCTCACCGGCAAGGAACGCGCGGTGCGCGAGTACGTGTGCAGCGCGTATCAGGACGTGCAGCGCATGGTCCGCACCGAGCGCTGGAAACTGATCCACTACCCGAAGATCAACCGCACCCAGCTTTTCGACCTGAAGAATGACCCGCACGAGATGACCGACCTGCTAGTGCCGTGGCGGCTGCAAGGAACGAAACAGTACACGCCGCCGCTCGCCGTCGCGGAGGCGCGGCGGCTCGTCCAGGATCTCACGGGCAGGCTAACCACGTGGCAGCAGGCCGTCGGCGACTCGCTGCGGTTGGAGATCGCACCTCCTGCCGTGAAGGCCCCTTGAGGAGCCAGACCGCAGCGCGGTTATCCCTGACTCGTCATGGCGGTTCTCCTCGGAGGATTGTCACGGTTGCCGAGCCTGCGCAGGGGCGGCACGGCCGGATGTGGAGCGAGTATCATTGAAGCGGGTGCGAGATGAATGCTGCTCATCGTCAGGGCCAGGGTCGCCTGCTGCTCGTCCTGCTGGCCGTGGGCCTGGTGCTGGCCGGTCTAATCGTCCTGCTGCTCGGCATGAGCGGACGGTTTCTGCCGCACGACGAGCGGTTTCTCGGCATGACCGCCGAGGAGTTGTGCGCTCTGCACGGCTGCCGCATCGTCCATTTCATGATCCACGACCGCGTCAGCTTCGGCGGGGCGGTGCTCGCCGTCGGCGTGCTCTACCTGGGGCTCAGCGTGTCCCCATTGCGCCAGCGGCAGGTGTGGGCATGGTGGGCCTTGCTGCTCAGTGGGGCGGTGGGCTTCGCCAGTTTCCTCGGCTACCTCGGCTTCGGCTACCTCGATGCCTGGCACGCCATCGCCACGCTGCTGTTGCTGCCCTGCTTCGTCCTCGGCCTGGCCTGGAGCCGTCCGACGTTCGCCCGGCCCGCGGACAGTGGGCCGGTACTCCGTCCCTCGGTCCGCGTTCCCTGGTCCTCGGCTCACGGAGTCGGCAGAGCCTGCCTGCTGGCCGCGGCGGGTGGGCTGGTGGCTGGCGGTTTGACAATCCTCGTCCTGGGGATGACGTGCGTGTTCGTGCCGGAGGATCTGGCGTACATGGGCCTGCGCGTGGAGGAACTGCACGCGATCAATCCACGGTTGGTACCGCTGATCGCCCACGACCGAGCCGGGTTTGGCGGGGCCGTCTGCTGTTTCGGGGTCGTGTTGTGCTGGTGTGTCTGGTGCGGGCAGTCGTCGCGGGGCCTGTGGTGGGCCGTTGCGCTGGCCGGATTGACGGCCTTTGGGCCAGCAATCGCGATCCATCCCCTGGTCGGCTACAACGACCCGATCCATCTCGCCCCCGCGGTTGCGGGTGCCGTGCTGTACGGGGTGGGCCTCTTCCTGACCTTCCGCTCCAGGAGGCAGGCAATCGCAGAAGGAACCCGCAACCCGGTGCGCGAATAGTAAGCCTCCCCGGTGGTTGTCTCAGGCTTCGGGTTCAGCGCCCAGGGCACGAAGTTGCGCTCGCAACTGCTCAGCGCGTTGCTTCTCCTGCTCGGCGCGTTGGTGCTCCTGGTCAGACTTCTCCCGCCCGGTGGGGAGGACTTTTCCTTCCTTGTCACACCAGCGTAGCCAGAGCCCCGGCTGGCCCTCATACTCTCCTTCCCACAGTTTCAACCCCAGGCCGACATGCGGCAACCAATCGAGGCTCGTGGGCTGATACGTGTCGAAGTCGAGGGCATAGCCGCGCAAGACCCCCTGTCCAAGGATATTCCAGGGGTCAAAAATCACATAATAGAACACGCCCGCGCGAGCGTAGAGGCGCATCTTGTGCGTCTCCTCTTCACCCCGCGTGTCCGAGACAATCTCGATCGCCACTGCCGGGGGACGTCCGCGCAACCAGACGAAATAGGAGCGATTGGCCTTCTGCGACCAGTCCGACCCCTGTTCCACGTCCACGCCGAGCATCATATCGGGAGCTACCGGCGACTGTTTCTCCATGAAAAATAGGCCGACGTTGGTGAAGGCAACCCACGGTCTCCCTCCTCCCGGCCCCGCCCAGGAAACGTACAGCGGTTCCGTCAACAGCCGTTGCTGTTTCTCGGTAACGACATTGTCCACGGGTCGCCCATCCTCAATGACGAATTGGTCCAGGTCCGGAAGATCCTCTGGCTCCAGAGTGATGATGGGTTCCTGGTTAAGCAGCACTTCTTCGGGGTTCATGCGAGCCTCCACCTTCGGCTGAGACACTTCGGATTGTACCTCGCAGGTCGGTCGGGCTGTCAATGGCAGCTGTCCGGCCCGAAGCGCTTGAGCAATGCCCGGAGGGCCGCGACGATCTCGTCCTGGGTGTGCGCCTCGAGCGTCGCTCCTGGGCTGCGGAGGAGTCCCTGCCAGTACAGCGTCACCGGCCAGCCTGCGTTGGCCGCGGCGCGATTGAACTGCTCACGGACGCGCTGGCTCCAAACCAGACCAAACCGATCGCGAAAATCGAGCCAGATCCGGTCGAACTCCGACGATGTCCGCCCGCCCCGCCGCCAGACGAGCAATCCCACCCACGGCGCCAGCGCCACGCACAACCACCCTGGATGGACGCCCTCCATCGGTTGTGACGACACCAGCGGCGGATTGGCAAGGCTCGCCAGTTCCCAACCGCAGCCTGCCGCCAGCAGGATGGCCGCCGGCGCCAGCCGCGTCGGCAGATAGTTGAGAAAGCCGACCGCCAAGGTCGCTCCCAGGAACAGCAGCCGCAATGGATCGAGCGGCTGGCCACCCAGCAGTAAGCCTTGCGCCACCGGCAGCAGCATTACCGCCAGCAGACCGAGCAGCACAAAGTTCCAAGCGCCGACACCCGGACGCCGCGCCCCCAGAACCGCCACGCCCGCGCAACCCGTCAGGCACAGCGCCAGATAGCGGGCGGTATCCAGCGTCGCCGCTCGCTCGCCCGCCGCCGTGAATGCCAGCACGCCGAGCCACGCCAGCCACGCGGCCGCCGTCCAGTTGATGGCCTGCAGCAGCGTCGTGTGGCGATTGCCCACCCACGCCAGCCACAGCGGATAGACGACGCTCACAAAGAGTGCCCCATAGACGATGTGCATGCGGTTACACTTCCCCGGATGATGACGAACTTGCCGGACCGCACGGGGCCGCCGCGCGGCTTTTTCTCCATCTCCCCAATAACCGATGGTCTTCACAGCCGATCAAGAAGGATAGGGAAGAATCTACGAATGAAGGAGGCTCTTATGCGGTGGTATTGTTACGTTCTCGTCGGCGCGGTGCTGGTCGGCGGTGCCTTGCCCGCGCCGGCGGGCATCTTCAGCAAGCGGAAACCGCCCGATCCCGCCCAGCGCGTCCCCGAACTGGTGCAGATCGTCAAGCAGGACAAGGACCATCATAAAAGAGGGTCGGCGGCAGAGGAACTGCGGCAGTATGACCCGGCCCAGTTCCCGCAGATCGTGCCCGTGCTGGTCGAGGTGCTGCAGACCGATCCGACGCCGAGTGTGCGCAGCGAGGCCGCCCATACTCTCAGCAAACTGCGGCCGATTTCGCAGGCCGCCGGGCAGGCGCTGGAGAAGGCGACGCACGACAGCGCCCTCCGCGTTCGGCTGCAGGCGCGCACCTCGCTGATGTTCTATCACATGGCGGGTTACAGTGCGAAGAAGACCGAGCAGGCCGTGAGTGCGAAGCCACGCACGGACGAGCCGCCGCTGGCGACTCCGGGGCCGACGATGCCTGCGCAGCCCCGTGTGACCCAGGCCACGCCTCCGGGACTTCCTCAAGAGACTGCACCGCCACCACTGGCGGCCACCCCGGCGCCGTCCTCGCCGAGCCTCCCTCGCCCGATGCCGTCCGTCCCGCCTCAGACGGCGCCGCCTCCGCTCGCGCCGCCGGCGCCGCTGACAGTTCCGGAGAATGAGGGCCCGGTATTGCTCCCGCCGCCGTGAGCCGAGGGTATTTCGTAGGGGCCGGTGAACTGGTATGCTGAACGGAATGCGGGAGGGTCGCGGTGAATCGGGCCGAGTTGTGAAGGCTTGCCAACGACCGGATTGCCGATGCCAAGGCCCTGCTCGCGGCCAAGCGGTGGGCGGCCGCCTACTACCTGGCCGGGTATGCCGTGGAGTGTGCCTTGAAGGCGTGCATCGCCAGGCGGGTGAAAGCGGAGGAGTTTCCCGACAAGCCCTTGGCGGAGAAGTGCTGGACGCACAACCTGGAACAACTCTTCCGGGTTGCCGGGCTCAGAGATGCCTTTGAGGCCGCATTGCAAGCAGACCCGGAGTTGTCGGCGAACTGGGATGACGTCAAGGAATGGACGGAGGCGAGCCGCTATGCGCGCAGAACGAAGGCAGAGGCGGGGAGACTCTGCAACGCGATTACGGCCAAGCAACACGGGGTGTTCTCATGGGTCAAGCGATACTGGTAGAAATGGTGATTCGAGACGGGCAGCGCCTCATCGACCGACTGATCCGTGAAGGGATGGTCGTCACGGCCGCCGCCTGGGTCAAGGAAAGCGACAGTGGCGACTGGTATCTTTACCTGGTCACTCCCCTCGTGGGTAAGGCTGGGGACAAGAGACGCGCTTACAGCCGGGTGAACGAAGTGATCCGCGAGTTGCAGCCCGACGACTTCTGGATGGAGCCGTTTGCCAAAAAAGTGATCGGGCCGCACGATCCCATTGCGAAGGAGATACTCCGTCACTGGGGGAGCCGCCCGTTCCGGACGCCGATGTGGTTTCGAGGGCCCAAACTCGGGGACTTGGCCGTCGAGGAGGCCTTGATCTACCCGCCGCCAGCAGCCGCGAAAGCTACACGCGAAGACAAGAAGACAAAGAGACAAGGCGAAGAGGAGTAACGCCCTTCTCCTTGTCTCCTTCCTGGCTTCACGCCCGCACCGGGTCCGCTTTCTCCGGATCGATGTCGAGTTCCTTGATCGCCTGCTGCACGCGCTCCGGCTTGATCGCGCCGCGCCGCGCCAGCTGCTCCAGGGTTGCCAGCGTGATGAACTCCGCGTCCACCTCGAAAAAGCGCCGCAGCGACGAGCGGTTCTCGCTCCGCCCGAAGCCGTCGGTCCCCAAGGGCGTTAGCCCACCCGGAATCCAGCGCGCGATCATCTCCGGCAACGATTTCATGTAATCGCTCGCCGCGATGAATACGCCCTTATCCTGTCCGAGAAGTTGCTCAAGGTAGTTGCGCCGGCTCTCCGCCATCGGGTGCAGCCGATTCCAGCGCTCGACCTCCAGCGCCTCACGCCGCAGTTCCTTGTAGCTCGTCACGCTCCAGACGTCCGCGGCGATGCCGAAGCGCTCGGCCAGGATCTCCTGCGCTCGCAGCGACTCGCGCAGGATCGACCCGCTCCCGAGCAGATGCACCGGCGTTCGCTTCGCGCCCTTGGCCGAACCCACGTCCGGCGCCCGGCGGCACTTGTACATGCCGTGCAGGATGCCATCGACCGTCGCCTCCGCCGGGAACGGCAGCATCGGGTAATTCTCGTTGCCCAGCGTGATGTAGTAGAAGATGTTCTCGCCGGCCTCGTACATGCGGCGGATGCCGTCCTGCACGATCACCGCCAGCTCGTAGGCAAACGCCGGATCGTAGGTGACCAGGTTCGGCACCGTCGAGGCCAGGATGTGGCTATGCCCGTCCTGGTGCTGCAGCCCCTCACCCATCAGCGTCGTGCGCCCGGCGGTGCCGCCCAGCAGGAAGCCGCGCGTCCGCATGTCCGCCGCCGCCCAGATCAGGTCGCCGATGCGCTGGAAACCGAACATCGAGTAATAGATGAAGAACGGGATCGTCGGCACGCCGTGCGTCGCGTACGCCGTTCCCGCCGCGATGAACGACGACATCGAACCGGCCTCGGTGATGCCTTCCTCCAGCAGCTGGCCGTTCTGCGCCTCGCGGTAGGCGCTCAGCGTCTTGGCGTCCACCGGCTCGTACAGCTGGCCAACGTTTGAATAGATGCCGTACTGGGTAAACAAACTCTCCATCCCAAACGTCCGCGCCTCGTCGGGAATGATCGGCACGATCCACTTGCCGAGTTCCTTGTGCTGCATCAGGCGCTTGAGCAACTCGACGAACACCATCGTCGTCGAGACCGGCCGGTCGCCGCTGCCCTGAAAGAACGTCTTGAACACGTCGATGGGCGGCGCCTTGAGAGGAGGACAGCGCACCGCGCGCGACGGCAGGGGGCCGCCCAACTCTTCGCGGCGCTTGCGCAGGTAAATCAACTCCCGGCTGTCGTCGTAGGGCTTGTAGAACGGGGCCTCGGCGACGTCGTCGTCGCTGATGGGGATACCGAACCGCGTGCGGAACTCGCCCAGCTCATCCTCGTTCAGCTTCTTCTGCTGGTGGGTGATGTTGCGGCCCTCGCCAGCCTCGCCCAGACCATAGCCCTTGACCGTCTTCGCCAGGATGACCGTCGGCGAACCCTTGTTCTCGACGGCGGCCTTGAAGGCGGCGTACACTTTCTCCGGATCGTGGCCGCCGCGGCCAAGCTTGCGCAGCTGTTCGTCGGACAGGTGCGCCACCATCTCCAGCAGTTCGGGATACTTGCCGAAGAAGTGCTTGCGGATGTAGGCGCCCGGCTCGACGGTATATTTCTGATATTCGCCATCGACAACCTCGTCCATGCGCTTGACGAGCAGGCCGTCGGTGTCCTTGGCCAGCAACGGATCCCAGTCGCTGGCCCAGATGACCTTGATGCAGTTCCACCCCGCGCCGCGGAACGCGGCTTCCAGCTCCTGGATGATCTTGCCGTTGCCGCGCACCGGGCCGTCGAGGCGCTGCAGGTTGCAATTGACCACGAAGATCAGGTTGTCGAGCTTCTCGCGCGAGGCGAGCGTCATGGCGCCGAGCGTTTCCGGCTCGTCACTCTCGCCGTCGCCGACGAAGCACCAGACATGTTGCTGCGCGGTGTCCTTCAGCCCGCGCTGGTGGACGTAGCGGTTGAAGCGCGCCTGGTAGATCGCCATGATCGGGCCGAGGCCCATCGACACCGTCGGGAACTGCCAGAAGTCCGGCATCAGCCAGGGGTGCGGGTAGGACGACAGGCCGCCGCCCTGGGCCAGTTCGCGGCGGAAGTTTTCGAGTTTGGCGGCGGGCAGTCGCCCTTCGAGGAAGGCGCGGGCATAGATGCCGGGTGAGGCGTGGCCCTGGAAATAGATCTGATCGCCGCCGCCGGGTGCGTCGGGGCCGCGGAAGAAGTGGTTGTAGCCGACCTCAAGCAGCGTGGCGGCGCTGGCGTAGGTCGAGATGTGGCCGCCGATGCCGGGCTGGTGCTTGTTGGCGCGCACGACCATCGCCATCGCGTTCCAGCGGACGAGGCTCTTGATGCGGCGCTCGACTTCGCGACTGCCGGGGAAGGGCGGCTGTCGCTCGGGCGGGATGGTGTTGATGTACGGGGTATTGGCGGTGAACGGGATCTCGACGCCGCTCCGGACAGCCTTGTGCTTGAGCTGCGTCAGCAGATAGCTGGCGCGCGCGGGGCCTTCCGTCTGGAGGACGGCACCGAGCGAGTCGAGCCATTCCTTGGTTTCGGCGGTATCGGGATCCCCGTTGCCGACAAGGGGGCGGTCTGGAGCCATGGCAACACTCCTGCAAAACCCGTGAGGTGCGGGCAAAGTCATCGCTATCGTTAGTTTTATGGTAGCAGGAAGGCGGGGACAGGAGGCAAGGGGGACCGCTTGCGGCGAATGCTCGCCCTGGGGCGAACCCCGCGTCTGGCTCCTGAGTCTACAAGATGCGTTTTGTTTCGCCTCGTTCCTTTGCCTTTCACAGCGCGGTGGTTTCGTATCAGGGGAGGTGATACGAAATGTGCCGGCGCAAGTGTTTAGAGAAGCAGCGGTTACGCTGTGGCACCGTTTGAGATTCATTTCATATCACACGGACACCCCCTCCCCCGTGTCCACCCGTTCGTGGTGCGCACCGCACGCGGGCGGCCTCCTTCGACCCCGGTCATTAGAGAAGCGCGGGCAGTTGGCGGGGGACCGTCAGCCGGACATCCGGCTCAGGTTCCGCTGCGGCGGGGTGTGGCCTCGAGCAGGCGCGGCGGCCGGGGCAGATGACCTGTCAAGAAACAGAAGACGAAATGAGACAACCAGGCTTGACAGGAGATGGGGAGAGCGTTCAATGGGGTGAGGCTCGCACCGCGGTACGGGGGGCGCGATCCGTGCTCAGCGGACCGGCGCGGGGCGAATTAGGCCGACCGGCGCGATCTTATGCTGACCGGCAGGGTCGAATTAGGCTGATCGGATCTTGATATGCCAACCGGCGCCGTCTTATGCCGACCGGTGCGGTCTTATGCTGACCGGCCGAATTAGGCTGACAGGCCGGTCTGCTGAATCACCAGTTCGCCTCCTTCCCCGCTCCTTTGGGTACTCTTTGCGGTCCGTGTTTTGTTCCGGGACTCGGCGCGTTGAGTCACGTTTCCCATGGACTTTGTCTCTTGGCGTGAAGGTGGAGAAGCAATGGGCGAGGAAACTACCTTCCTCCGAGCGCTCCAGGCGACACCGGAGGACGCTGCCCTGCTCCAGGTCTATGCGGACTGGTTGGAGGAGCGCGGCGACCGGCGCGCGGAGTTCCTGCGTCTGCGCGCGGTCTTGCTGGGCATGTCCCCCGAGGATAAGCAGTTCCGTTCGCTGCTCGCCAAACTCAGGCGAGCACGAGCGGAAGTCAGCCCGGAGTGGCTGGCGGCACTGGGCCGGGCAGCGATTGAGAATTGCCCGCTGGAAGCGGAAGGACAGGTCATTCGTGCTTCGCGCTCGTTCGCTGTCGGCATGGCCGGCTTTGCCATGGTGTACTTTCTGATTGGCTGTGGAATTGTTTACTTCTTCTGGCGGGGGGAACTCGCCTTCGGTCCGGCCCCATTCACCCTCGCCCTCGGTGGGGTCTTCGTCTGCCCGTTCATGTTCGTCGCGGCCATCAGAAGGTATGTTGGCAACATCCGGTTCGTGATTGCGGCAGACTCTTTTCGAGAAATGCAAGGCGACACGGTTGTGGTGCAGATCCCTTTTTGCAACGTCGCCGCGGTCTTTCTGGACCGGGTCGGGCTGGATCGGAAAATCGCTTTTCGGCTCAGGGAGGCGGATGATCCGCAGCCCCAGGACTTGCGCGGCCCGTGGAGCAACGGCCATGTTCCGTATGGCTACGATTACCACCACTGCGGAGCGGGCTATGAACTGGAGATAGAGGAGATCGTGGCGGCCATTGGACGAGCACTGGCCCAATATCAAAGTTCTGGACAAGGTTGAGCACTTGGGCTGGGCAGCGTCGGACCAGAATCAAGTTGCGGTCATTCGGGGTGAGCGGAGGCATCGCAGAGGCGAACCA
>DASPXY010001088.1:0-2064 GCA_035637055.1 Gemmataceae bacterium
GTAGAGTCGAGGAGAGGCGCGGTGACTTGGGCCGTGCGGCAACGTCCCGTTTCCTCTCCCCGCTCATCAAACCGGACGTGCCGATTTCCGGCATCCGGCTTTCCGACTGGTTTCATCGCACAGCACACGGCAGTGGACCAAGATGCACGCGGCGGAGTCTTG
The DNA here is from genome assembly GCA_035637055.1 of Gemmataceae bacterium. GTDB lineage: Bacteria > Planctomycetota > Planctomycetia > Gemmatales > Gemmataceae > DASPXY01. Next base: position 163 of record DASPXY010001088.1, read on the forward strand.
CGCCTGCACCGTCATCTGCCTTCGCCTTGCGACACAGCTTCCTCTGAAGGTTCCTGATCGTTACCGGTGTTTGCCAGGCTCATCGCCAATCACCCGATCCTCACCCTCTTCGTCAGCGCTCCAGAAGTCAGGGTCCTTCCCTCCACCGGAGTTACCCGGCTTCATCGGTACTACGTCCCTGTCCGACTCCCGTTCCGGCCGCCGCCTTGAAGCGACGTTGAGGCCGCTACCCTCGCCGCAACGGGTCTCCCCCGTTGCCCGCATCACCTTTCCAGCGTGCCGTGCCCATTACCCCGGCGGACCGGACAGGTGCTCGCGTCGATTGCTTCCCCATCCGTGCGGCCTTCCCCGTTACGCTGGCGGGTCGGCGTCCGCATCTTCACTTTCGAGGCCTGCTCAGGCTTCACTCATATTACGGCCCGCTGGATCGCTCGACCGCCCAAGGCGACCTTTGTCACGAGGCTTCAGATCGGCCAGTTACCCAACCGACCTGCTCGTCAGCTACCAGACTATCGACAATTATCCGGGTGGATTCCTCCTCCACTGGTGACACGCGCCCTTCGGGGCACACAGCGTAATCCGGGGCCACTGTCAGTTGCTGGCGGACCGCTCCCGGATTGCGCTGCGCTCCATCCGGGCTACGGTTTATTGGCGATCCAGATGACATGGCGCGCGCCGCCGCCTCTGCCGGTGGCGCGAATGTTGACTTCGTTGACGTCGAAGCCGGCACTGCGAAGGCGCTTTGCGAATGCCGGATTAGGCCCCGACGACCAGACCGCCAGCACGCCGCCCGGCCGCAGCGCCGCGTGCGCTGCTTGCAAGCCGGTTAAACTGTACAGCGCGTCGTTGGCCTTGCGGGTCAGCCCTTCCGGTCCATTGTCGACATCAAGCAGGATGGCGTCGAATGTCGATCGCTGCGACCGGATGATTTCGGTGACATCGGTTTCCCGGATGCTCACGCGGAGATCGGTCAGGCTTTCGCCAAAGATTTCCGCCATCGGGCCGCGTGCCCAGGCGATGACCGAAGGCACCAGTTCGGCCACCACGATCTGCGCCTCGCTGCCGAGCACGCCGAGTGCGGCACGCAGTGTAAAGCCCATGCCGAGGCCGCCGATGAGCAAATGAGGTTTTGCAACCTTTTCGATTTTCTTCGCCGCCAGCGTCGCGAGCGCGGCCTCGGACCCCGAGAGGCGGCTGTTCATCAGCTCGTTGGTGCCGAGCATGATCGAGAACTCCTTGCCGCGGCGCATCAGGCGGAGTTCATCGTCGGTGCCGGGCACGCGGGCGGTATCGATCTTTTCCCAGGGAATCATGCGTGAGCTTTAGCACCAAACGCCGTCATCGTCCGGCTTGACCGGACGATCCAGTACTCCAGAGGCCGTGGTTGCTACGCGGGATCTCACGGCCGCTGCGGCGTACTGGGGTCCCCCGCTTTCGCGGAGGACGACAGCGGGCCCAGCCTACGCGCCCGCCCACACGTCCAGCACATACCGGTTCTTCATGCCGAGATCGTCGATCCAGCGCAGGCCGGCGTCCGTGTCGGCGCCGGACTTTTCGCGGTAGATCGCAACCAGCGCGGCCTTGACGTCCGGCTCCATCTTGCCGCCATCGCCGCAGACATAGACGATCGCACCCTGCTCGATCAAGCTCCAGAGGCGCTGCTTCTGCGCCGCCACCAGATGCTGCACATAGCTCTTCGGCCCGTCGGCGCGCGAGAACGCGGTGTGCAGTTCGACAATGCCGTCGGCGGCAAAGGCCTTCAGCTCATCCGCATAGAGAAAATCCTGTTCGGGATGCCGGCAGCCGAAGAACAGCATCGCGGGGCCGAGCTTGGCGCCTTGCGCCTTGCGGTGCGCGCGCTCCTGCAGGAAGCCGCGGAATGGCGCCAGCCCCGTGCCGGGT
>DASPXY010001089.1:0-9946 GCA_035637055.1 Gemmataceae bacterium
GGGAGCGCAGGGGCGGGAAGACGACCCCTTCGATCCCCTCGCGGTTGACACGGCCGCTGCCCGTCGGGCCGGCGAACTGCAACTGGAGAACCTGAAAAAGAAGCTCAAGGATCCCGGCGTCTGGAAGAAGATGGGCTGGAAGGATCAGGAGGACGCCGACCGCTTCCTGGAGCAAGCCCGTGCCTATCAAGAGTGGTTGCGCCAGCAGGAGAAGGCGACTGCCGACAACTCGACCAGGCCGGCCGTCAAGAATGTGTTGCCCAGCCAGGCGGTGCGTCCGGTCGGACCGTCGGTCAACCAGAGGCGCGACCCGCTGGAACTCGGTGACGCCCAGGCGCCGCCGGAGTTCCGCGAGGCGCTGCGTCGCTTCACCACCAAGCCACGGGAGTAGTGGCCAGTGGTGAGTGAAGCTCAAGCCCACGGGCCGCGGCCCGTGGGCTTCTGCACTGACCACTAACCACTTTCCACTATCCACTTGTTGACGATGCCACATCGCTACCTTGTTCGATTCGACCCCAAGCACATCCCGCACCTCTTTACGGACGTCCTCATCATCGGCGGCGGCATCGCCGGGCTGCGGGCCGCCCTGGAGATCCCTGCAGGGCTCGAGATCCTCGTCGTCACCAAGGACAGCATTCAGCAGAGCAACAGCACCTTCGCGCAGGGCGGCATCGCGACGGTGATGTCGCCGGAGGATCGCTTCGAGAACCACATCGAAGACACCCTCACCGCGGGCGGCGGCCTGTGCGACCGGGCCATCGTCGAGATGGTCGTGCGCGACGCTCCAGAGCAGATCAACACGCTCATCCGCTGGGGCACGAAGTTCGACGAGGAGGACGGTCAGATCGCCCTGACGCGCGAGGGTGGCCACAGCCACCGCCGCATCGTTCACGCCCTCGGCGATTCGACCGGCTACGAGGTGATGCGCGCCATCATCGAGCGCGCCCGGCAGACGCCCAATGTCACGCTTTGGGACAACACCTTCACCATCGACCTGCTGACGCAGGAGCGGCGCTGTGCCGGCGCCCTGGTGTGGCGGCCGGGGCAGGGCAAGATGCTCGTCTGGGCGAAGGCGACTATCCTCGCCAGCGGCGGCGCCGGCATGGTGTACCGTGAGACGACCAACCCACCGGTCGCGACCGGCGACGGCATGGCCGCGGCCTATCGAGCTGGCGCCGCCCTGCGCGACATGGAGTTCATGCAGTTCCATCCGACGGTCCTCTATGTCGCCGGCTCCAGTCGTTACCTGATCAGCGAAGCGGTGCGTGGCGAGGGGGCATACCTGCGTGACCGGCACGGCAAACGCTTCATGCCCGAGGAGGATCCGCGCGCGGAACTGGCGCCGCGCGACGTCGTCGCCCAGGCGATTTTCCGCCGCATGGAGAAGACGCGGCACCCGAACGTCTATCTGGACCTGTCGCATCTCGACCCGGCGATGGTGAAGAGGCGATTTCCCGGTATTGACCAGGTCTGTCGCGGCTTCGGGCTGGACATCACACGCGATAAGATTCCGATCCGGCCCGGCGCTCATTACATGGTGGGCGGCGTGACGGTCGATGCGGCGGGGCGGACGACCCTGCCGGGGCTCTGGGCCGCCGGTGAGGTGACGAGCAGCGGCCTGCACGGAGCGAACCGCCTGGCGTCGAACAGTTTGCTGGAGGGGCTGGTCTACGGGGCATCGTGCGGCCGCGGCGCAGCGGAGGAGGCGGCGCGGCTGCCGGACACCTTCACCGCGCTGCCGTTGCGCTCGACCTTCGAGCCCGACACCGACAGCACGCTCGACGTTGCCGACATCACCAATTCGCTGCGAAGCTTGATGGTGCGCAACATGGGGGTGGTCCGCGACCGGGCGGGGTTGGAGCAGGCCGAGCAGGACGTCGCGTTCTGGTGCCGCTATGCGCTGGCGCGCGAGTTCGACAATCGCGCCGGGTGGGAGCTGCAAAACCTGCTGACGATTGCCCGCCTCATGATCGGTTCGGCCGTGCAGCGCGAGGAGTCGCGCGGCGTCCACTTCCGCTCTGATTTCCCATCGCGCGACGACGAACACTGGCAACAACATCTGACGTGTCCGCCGCTGTTTCCGGAAACTGCTTGACTCACAGGCGGGTTCACGAGGAATGGTGGTCCCAACAAAAGGCCCCCGTCCGGCCGGGAGGTGGCGGCCGAACGGGGCCAGGGCGACTCAGCGGGTTGTCAAATCTCGAACATCGTCTCGGGGGCCTTGCCCACGTTCTCGTCGCCCGGAACGCTGAAATACCGCCCCGTCTTCTCATCGTGACCGACCCGAAATTCGCAGCCGTTGCAGTAATACTCGACACAATGGCCGCGCCGCACCTGAAAGACGCGGTAGGAGCCACTGCACCAGGCGCAACCCTGGTGCCGCTCGACGTAAGAGCGCGCAGCCTCCTCGAACCATTCACTTGACGTCCGTTCAGATCGGACCATGATCGCCTCCACCACGGATTGGACGAAACGGCAGTCTCTGGGGAACACTAGCATTTTTCCCCACCTGGAGCCGCTTGAGCGGTCCTCAGTTGTTAGTTGTTCGTCAGGCCAGGATAGTTCCCTGTCTTGGCGGACAAATGACAACGGACGACGGCTCAAATATACTGCTGCTCAGACGTCTCCGTGGATCGCCCCGAGGATCTCCCCCATGCAGCTCGGCTTCGTCAGCGCCATTCTCCCCGACTTCAGCCTCGCGGAAGTTCTCGCCTTCGCCGCCGATGAGGGCTTTGGCTGCGTCGAGCTGATGTGCTGGCCGCCCGGCGGCGCCGATCGCCGTTATGCTGGCGTCACCCACGTCGATGTCACTGCCCTGAACGACGAGACGGTCGGCCGCATCGCCGAGCTGCGGCGCACGTTCGGCGTCGCGATTTCCGGCCTGGGCTACTACCCGAACCCGCTCGACCCCGGCGTCGAACAGCGCCGCATTGTGGTCGGACATTTGAAACAGGTCATCAGCGCCGCGCCGCGATTGGGCGTCGGCGTGGTGAACACGTTTATCGGCCGCGACCCCACGCGCTCCGTTGAGGACAACTGGCCGCTGCTGTGCGCGGTCTGGCCCGATCTCGTGCAACATGCTGAGGGCCAGGGAGTGACCCTCGGGATCGAAAACTGCCCGATGCTCTTCTCGAAAGATGAATGGCCCGGCGGGAAGAACCTCGCCATTTCGCCGGCCGTCTGGCGGCGGTTATTTCAGGAAATGCCGAGCCCGCGCCTGGGGCTCAATTTCGACCCGTCGCACCTGATCTGGCAGCACATCGACCCGGTGCGGTGTATCCAGGAGTTCGGCAAGCGCATCGTCCACTTCCATGCCAAGGACACGCGCATCGACGCCGACCGGCTCTATGCCGAGGGCGTGCTCGGTCTGGGCTGGCACACGCCGAAACTGCCGGGCCTGGGTGATGTGCGCTGGGGGCCGCTGTTCTCCGCCCTGACCGACGCCGGCTACAACGGGCCGGTGTGCATCGAGGTGGAGGATCGGGCGTACGAGAGTTCGTTGGCCGACCGCACGCGCGCCCTGCGGCAGAGCAAGCGCTTTCTGGAACAGTTCATAGGACTGTAAGGGAAGGCCGCTGGCGTCATCTACGGCTTGTCGTGGGGTTGCAGTTCTTCAGCCTTTCGGAACAGGTCTTCGAGAGTATCCGCGACCCCGAGGGCCGGCGCCCACTGACGCAAATACGGTCGATCCAATCGGGCCCACTGCCCCAGAGCAACGTGCAAGGCATCTTTCAGTTGGCGCTCGGACGGAGTGATCTTATTCCACTCCAGTTTGGTCAAAATCACATCCTCGGCGGAAGCAATGGGCACGGTCAAGCCGTGCAAGTTCCCCAGTTGCCGTCGTTCAAACTCCACGGCGCTGAACGGCCGATCTTTCCGGATGATCAGGTCGGCCTTCCACCCCTCGTCAAAGTCGATGATGTTGAACATGGAGCGCCGTTGAAGGGCTTCGCGGGCGGCTTCTGGGCTGACGTAGTACCGATCACCAAGGAGAGTCAGAAACCTGTCGAGTTGCTCCGGGGTGGGGTCAATCACCACATCCAGGTCGTTGGTCGTTCGCGGCTGGCCGTAGTAACTGCTGCTGTGGGAGCCAGCCACCATGAAGGGGATACCTGCTGTCTCCAGGCTCCGCGCGACGTGGGCCAGGAGGGCCTCTTGGGTCATACCGCGATCTCCACTCCTGGGAAGGCCTTGCGGAAGAGTTCATCGCCCAGCAGGAGGCGGTTGACGGCGAACTTGACCTGCTGCTCGTCGTACTCCGGATGGCGAGCACGAACGCCAGAGGCGACCAACTCCCGCATGGAGTCGCTCATGCGCAGCGCCAGTTCGAGACGCTTGCTCGGCGGCATACGGCGATAGATCTCAAGTTGCACACGCCACGCTTCCGGGGTGGTGTCTGCAGGGATGATTTCCCAATTCACGGATGTTTGTCTCTGATTAGCTGAATTGTCCCCTTTGCCGCCAGTCGGCTTCGTCGAGGCTGTCCTCTTCTTCAAAGTCCTTATCGAGGGTCTCACGCACACCCATCGCTGGCTCCTCCGAGGCAGCGATCCAGTCCCACGCGACCGCCACCAACATAAAAGGCCAGAAGACGAGGGTGAAAGCTAACTTGCAGATGAAGACGCCCAGCAGTGCCACCCCGCGTCCGTAACGTCGGTAGTTGCGGACATACATCGCACACTGTGGGAGTTGCAACAACGAACCCAGGACCAACCCAACGGAAAACCACGTCACCCCCAGAACTGCCAGTGGTCCCCCGAAGTAGGTGGTGGTTGTGAACAGCACGGTCAAACCATGAACTGGAATGCCCGCAAAGAAGAACAGAGCGCCCAATTTCAACCACCGCATGTCAGCTATCCTTGCCTCGCGTGGCCAAACTACACGTTGGAGTTGCGCCCAGCGCAGTCGAACCCAACCCGGTCAGCGCGGGCTAAATTCACTCGCCCCAGTCGCATTCTACCCAGCCGCTCGTGCCGCAGACAATGGCTCCTTCCCGCGACCATTTTTCGTCCCGCCCCGTTGCGGCGCCTCCACCGCCCGTGTAGAGTGATGCGCGTCGTCTGACTTGCGGAACCGTTTCGCTCGCGCGGAGGCCCTTATGCGATCCTCAATACGCTCCAGCGTCCTGGTAATCGCCTGTCTACTCGCCGTCGCGAGTGCCAGCGTTACCGGCGGCGATCTCCCCCGGATGAAGTTCAACGAGGTCCGGGAGGTCGCCCCCGGCGTCTTCTTCCGCTATTCCTCCATCAGCGCTGATGACCCCAAGATCCCCTTCGGCGGCAGCAATAATATCTGGATCGTCTTCGAGGATTATGTCCTGGTGTACGACGCCAATTTCCCCAAGGAGGCGGGCGACGTCATCACCGCCATCCGCAAGATGACTAATAAACCGATCCGTTATGTCCTTGATTCGCACCACCACGGCGATCACGCCTACGGCAACGCGGTCTTCGCCAAGGAGGGAGCCAGCATCATCGCCCAGGCCAGCTGTGCTCGCCTGCTGCGCGTCAACGGCCCGAAGGAGTTCGCCGATGCGGGCAAGGGCAAGGGCGGCCGCAAGGACATCCGCGAGAGCAAACTCAAGGTGCCCGACGTTGTCTTCGACGAGAAGTTCGTCCTCGAAGACAGCAAGCAGCGCGCCGAGTTCTACTTCCTCGGCCACGCGCACACGCCCGGCGACGCCTTCCTTTACCTGCCAAAACACAAAATCCTCTGCACCGGCGATGCCTGCGTCAACGGCGCCTTCAACTACACCGGCCACAGCGACACGGCGTCGTGGATTCGCGTCATGGAGCGGGCGCAGCAGTTCGACGTCAAGTACATCCTGCCCGGCCACGGCGCCATCGCCGGCAAGGATCTCCTCGACAGGCAGCGCCGCTACTTCGTCGAGCTGCGCCGGCAGATGCGCGACGCCATCGACCGCGGCAAGGAACTGCCCGACATCCTCAACAGCATCGACATTCCGTGGTACAAGGACTGGACCGGCGTCGAGGCGAAGTCGCGCAAGGAAAATATCGAACACGTTTACGGCGAGTTGACCGGGCGCGTTGCGCCCGCGGATTTGACAGAGGACTTCGGCGTCTACGAAGGCCCTTCGCCGACCAAGAGCGACCCGGACTGGAAAGCGCCGCGGCGCATCGTCGTGCCGAACTTGATGCCGGCGAAGTTGAAAGAGCTAAAAGAGGTCGCGAAAGATGTTCTCTTTGTGCCGGTCACCGACGCGCAGGAGGCGGCGAAGGAGGCGGCCAACGCCGACGCGGTCCTCGGCTTCTGCACGGCGGAGATCGTGCGCTCGGGCAAGCACCTGCGCTGGATTCAGGTCGGCCACGCGGGCGTCGAGAAGGACATCACGCCGGAGCTAATCGAGAGCAAGATCGTGCTGACGAACACGCAGCGGCTCTATGGCCCGAACGTCGCCGACCAAGCCATGGCGCTGCTGCTGACGCTGACGCGCGGCCTCGCTCACGGCACGCCGCCCCCCCCCGTGAAGATTGGGAAAAAGGAGCCGATCGACCTCTACCGCGAATGGAACATGCTCAAGGCGGGCGTCAAGCCGCAGGAACTGCACGGCAAGACGATGCTGGTCGTCGGCCTGGGCGGCATCGGGCGGCAGATCGCGCGCCGGGCCGACGGCTTCGGGATGCGCGTCATGGCCGTTGATCCGAACGCCCAGATGGAGAAGCCGCTCTTCGTCTTCAGCATCGACCCGCCGTCGAAACTGCTGGAGGTGCTGCCGAAGGCGGACGTGGTGGTGATCGCCTGCCCGCTCACGAAGGAGACACGCGGCCTGTTCGGCAAGGAGCAGTTCGCGGCGATGAAGCCGTCGGCGTATTTCGTCAACATCGCGCGCGGCGGCATCGTGCGGACGCTGGACCTGGTAGACGCGCTGCGCAGCAAGCAGATCGCCGGCGCTGGCCTCGACGTGACCGACCCAGAACCGCTGCCGAGCGATCATCCTCTATGGAAGATGAAAAATGTCGTCATCAGTCCGCACCTGGGCGGACAGTCGCCGGAGGCGCGCGACCGGCAATGGCGGCTGTGGCGCGAGAACGTGCGCCGCTTCGCCGCGGGCGAGTCGCTGTTGTGCGTCGTGAACAAGGAGTTAGGGTATTGACCCCTCTTGCCGCTTGTGGGTTAGCACGAGCCACGCAGGCTCCACCAACCCGCAAGCGGGCGAAGAGGTCAGCGCATGCGCATCGTTCCTGTCCTCGACGTGATGAACGGTCAGGTGGTCCGCGGCGTCGGCGGGCGCCGCGCCGAGTATCGTCCCATCGTCAGCCGCCTGACCGATTCGGCTGCTCCTCTGGCGGTGGCGCGGGCGTTCCGCGAACGCTTCGGCCTGACGCATTTCTACCTCGCCGACCTCGACGCTATCGCCGGCGCCGCCCCCACCCTCCCGACCTACGCCGACCTGCACGCCGATGGCTTCTCCCTTTGGGTGGACGCCGGGATTCGCCGCGCCACGGATGCGGTGCCGCTTGCCCGCGCCGGCATCGACGGCATCGTCGCCGGTCTGGAGACGCTCGGCGGGCCGCAGATACTACGCGAACTATGCGAGATGGAGAAGAGTTCCAATATCCTCTTTTCGCTGGACCTGAAAGGCGGGGCGCCGCTCGCAAGCGGTTCGGCCTGGCCAGCGGATCCTTGGGCGATTGCCACCGAGGCGATTGCCTGCGGCGTGCGTCGCCTGATCGTGCTCGACCTGGCCCGGGTGGGTGTCGCAGCAGGAACAGGAACCGAAGAGTTGTGCGGTCGTCTGGCGACGACGTACCCGAGCGTGGAAGTTATCGCCGGCGGCGGGATTCGCGACTTTGCAGACCTGCAACGACTGCGAAGCTATGGCGTCGGTGCGGCGCTGGTTGCGTCGGCGCTGCACGACGGCCGGCTGACGCGGACAGACCTCGAAGGGCTATGAGCGACGCAGCTCGCACGTCGCCGACTGGCCGACGTTTTCCTCGACCTCGACGCGCAGCACGTCCGGCTCATACTGGTGCTGGCGGCGCAGGTCGTCGCGCAGACGCATCGCGATGTAGCGGGCCAGCAGCTCGGCCGTGGTGTTCTCGATGGGGAGCAGTACGCAGTCATCGCGCGGAAAGAGCCATTCGCGATCGCGATAGCGCACACGCACCGAGCGTGGCCCTTCCTCCAAGGTGACGTGCGGATTGCATGTCGGCAACAACATACGGTGGTCGAGTTCGTCGGTGATGGCCCTGGTACGGTGCTTGAGAGTAACGAAATCGAACACGTAGGAATTTTCGTCGAGCCGACCCTCGATCTCGACGGTGGCGCGATAATTGTGCCCGTGCAGCCGTTCGCACTTATCGCCCTCGTAGCTGATAAAGTGCCCGGAGCAAAAGACCAGATGGTCCTTCGTGACGCGGACCTTGTAATGTTCAATCATGACCCGACCCGCTCCCACGTTTCGGGGAGGTGAAGTTTCGTGGCAAGGTTATGATACCCTCCCGCAAGGCGACGAACAAGGAAGTGGCGACCAGGTCGGCTGTCGTCCCAGGATTGCGGCCGTGCCCCTCCTCCCGCAACCAGGCGTCCAACTCTCCCAACGTCGCCTCACCTGCGAGCACCGCCCGCGCTCGACGGCTCGCTTCTTCAGCTTCCGCCAAGCCGCGCTTGCGCGCGATCAGGCTATCGGGATGATTGGCCATGAACTCTAACTGACAGCGGATGATGGCGTCCTCCAGGGAGCTGCTCTCGGCCAACCCCTGAGCGAGAGCCGGCACGCCCTCGTCGAAGACTTCACGGAACCCGTTGGCATACTGGCGTGCGATCAGGTCGCGGTCGGCGGCCAACGCCATCACCTGCCGCAGCGTCTGGGTTGGCTTCTCGTGGACGTCCTGCTCCGCGACCTGGCCCAGCCCGGCCGGGTTCACCCAACGGATCGCTGCGTAGACGCTCTCGGCATCCCGGACATCGAGTTCATTGAGGACGCACGCGAGGTTCTCGCGCAGACTCGGCTCGTCGCGACTCCGCGGCCAGCGTGCTTTCGCAAGGGGAGCAAGCAGCAGCAGGATACCGAGGTTCGTATTGGTCGAGGTGACATGCTTGGTGACGTCAACGCCTTCAAAGACAGTCGCTCCTACTGCGTGCTGATCGGCGACGGCCATCACTCGTCCGACCGCGACCGCACTAAGAAGGAAATCGACGTAACTGCTATCACTAAAGTCGCGATAGCGATGCACGTTCCCGGGCTTGCGCGCTGTCGCTTCCCAAATGCAGGCTACCTCGGCATATAAGCCGTCAAGCCACATTATCGTCACCTCATGCGATATTCCGTCACGAAGCGGACCACCTCCACGGCGACATCGATGCCCGTCACCGGCCCCAGCGCCCGCCAGCCGGGGACGGCGTTGACCTCCAGCACGTACCATTCGCCCGACCGCGCCGGCAGCAGATCCACGCCCGCGATGGGAGCACCGAGCGCTGCCGCAGCCGCGAGGGCCAATCGCTGTTGCTCCGGGCTGATCTGCACAACTTCGCCGCGGCCGCCCTGAGCCACGTTGGTGCGCCAGCCGCCCTGGGCGTGGCGGTGCATGGCAGTCAGCACGCGGCCGCCCAGTACAAAGACGCGCAGGTCGTGGCCGGGGTGGTCGATGAAGCGCTGCAGGTAGAGGACGCATTGCAGCCGTTCGAGCGTGCGAAAGGTGCGCCAGGCGATGTCGGGATCGTTGACGCGCACCATGCCGCGCCCCTCGGAACCGAACAGCGGCTTGACGACCACGTCGCCGCCAAGGGTAGCGAACGCTTCCAGGGCGTCGTCAGCGTGCTGGCAAACGATCGTCGGCGGCACAGGCAGACCGGCGGCCCGCAGCCGTGCGGTGGCGAGGTACTTATCGACGCACGCCTCCAGGGCCGGCGGCGGGTTCAGCACCGGCACGCCGCGCGCCTGCAGGCGCTGGAGTGCGTCCATGCGGAAGACAACCTGCTCCAG
>DASPXY010001090.1:0-7161 GCA_035637055.1 Gemmataceae bacterium
AACTGCCGTCCTTCCTCGGGGAATTGGGGAGGAGGTTGCTGGAGGAGTTGGTGGCACTCCATCAAGGCGGCGAGTTCGTGCTGCCACTCCGGGAAGCGGCTCGCCAGTTCCTCCCGGGTCGGCTCCTCGCCGGCCTCCCGGCGGAGGCACAATTCCTCACAGACCAGTCGGAGGAAGGCATCGCGGTGTCCACGGAGGGCGGGATGGCGGGCGAGTAACTCCTCACTCCTGGGGCGCTCTCCTCGCTCCCAGGCCGAGGCGAGTTGCCCCGCCAACTCTTCGGCAAGAGCCTCCAACTGGCCGGAGTCCGGAGGCGACTCAAGCGTCACCACAGTTAAACCCTCGGATATCTCTCAGAGGCACTCACAGAAGACGAGCGGCGGGGTTTATCCCCGCCGTCCAGACGGCGGGGATAAACCCCGCCGCTCGTCTTCTGTGAGCCTCTCAATCGGTTGAGTCCTGGCCCGCAGCGCGGGCCGTGAGGTGAGCGGCGACCCGCCGAGCCAGCTCATACAGGAGCCGCCGGACGCTGCCTTCGTGCAGGCCCGTCCGGGTGGCAATCTCGGTCAGCTGACAGCCCTGACGGCGCAGCAGCAACACCTCACGATGCGCCGGCGGACAGAGGGACAACATTCGTTTCCAGAGGTCGTCTGCCTGCAACTCCGCGCTGGGGTCGGGTTGGCCTGAACAGGGCAATTCGTCGTCACGGACGGACTCGAGGGGTTGTTCCCGGTCGAGCGCTTTTTCATAGCGCCGGAGGCGATCGATGAAGCGGTTGCGTGTGGCGCGAATCAGGTACGCCCGGAGATGCTCGGCGCTGGCGAAGCGGCAGCCGGAGTCCCGAAACCCGCGCAGCAAATCGACCCAGACCGACTGCACAATATCGGGGGAGTCGAACTTCGCACGGAGGGCAGCTGACAGCTGCCGGCGGACCAGCAGGCGGAGGTAAGGCTCGTAGGCCAAAAACAGCTGCTCCGCCGCGGTGACATCACCGGCCTTCAGCTTCGCCAGCAGTTCCTCCATCCGGACGTTGGGTTGCGTGGCGTTCATGGTTCCTCGCTCCGCAAGGGACCGGGCAGCCCTGGGATCAACGTGAAGCTGTCCTCTTCCTCCGCCGCGGCGCGGGCAACACGCGACCGGGACTGGCGCAAGTGCCTGCGGGTCGCCTCCAGGAGTGTTCCTCCCACGGTAACGCCCAGAAACCAGGACAACAGGCTGCTGCGAGCCATCCCCTGGGTGATCCAGGTTCCGGCAGAGGGAGTCCGATCAAAGCCCGAGCGGCAGGGAGGGAGTCCGCTATCCCCTCGCTGGCGCTCGGGCTCTGACCTGACTCCCTCAACCGGACCGTGGCTGGGATCCTGGCCAATGTCTTCCAGTTGCCTGAGAAACTGCTGAAGGGCGGTGTCGAGCGTTGCGCCGGCGCACGGTCGGGCGCCCACAAGCAGGCCAACTCGTTGTGGCGGGAGGACGGCCATTTCGGCAAAGGCACTGTCGCTTGGCACAATCCCGACCGCCGGAGAGGCAATCTGGCTCCGTACGACAATCTCGCTCCCGAATGGGGGTGATGGCGGCAGAAGCAGCGCTGACTGCCCGAGCCCCTGGGCGGAGAACACCGCGCGGGTTTCAAGGAACTCAAGATGCAGGGGGCCGCGCTGGGAGTGAAGGCCCCTTCGTGGGCTGCGTTCCGGCATCGATATCCCCTCCTGAGCCGTCCGCGGCCTGGGAAGCCCACCGGCAACCAGGTTCCGCGTTCCGCAGAACCGCCCGTCACCAACACGTCAGGCACGCTCGTTGTGCCTGGCGATCCCCGTGACGAGCGCAGGGCGACCGGGCCACAAGTGCGGCCTGGCGAATCGCGCGACAATCGTGGCGAAGAATGGACGTTGTGAGACGGACTTGTTCTCGCGCAACAACCGTAGCTCAGGAGAAGGTGGAAAGCAAATCGCAGGACAATGAAACATCCCCGGAAGGCGCACCGGCTTGGTGCTCCGTCCGGGGATGGGTGATCCGAACCGTTGGTTTGGAGGCACTAACACCAAACGAGCGGCGGGGTTTATCCCCGCCGTCCGGACGGCGGGGATAAACCCCGCCGCTCGTCTTCTGGGAGGGCAGGTTACTCCACCAGGCAAAGGTACCGCGTTTGGCCGGTCTGATCGACATTCCAGTTCACCCGGAAGCCGCCGTTGCCGTTGACCACCAGTTTGTAGCTGACGTACTGGGAGCCAATGACGTCATTGGCGCCGTTCCCGGTCACGTTGAGTGTCCCGCTCGCGGCGTAGAAGGTGCCCGACATGCTCGACGTCCCATTGCCGGAGACGTAGATCGTGTTGGTCGAGCTGCGCACTTGCCACAGCGAGATCCCCTTGTAAATGCCACTGGTCGGCGGTGAGAAGTTGATGGACCCCGTCCCGTTGATAGAGATCGTGTTGCTGCTGGATTTCGGGTCATTCACGATCATCACCCCGGTGGCGTTCAGCGAGCCCTGGCCAGTGAAGGTAAAACCGCCGCCATCCATGTAGTAAATCCCGGGCGCCATGTTCAGTGTCGCCTGACCACTGACGGTGATCCCACCCTTGTAGACTCCTGGCTGGATGTACCCGACGTCGGTTCCCGAGAAGTGGGTGGGGTTAGTCGACTGGACGACCATGGTGCTCGGGTCAGGGTCCGGGATATAGGCGAACGGATCGGCCATCTGTGGTTGGCCGCTGTAAAGTGTGCCTGTCCAGGTGCCGCTGCCGCTGTAGCCAGGGATTCCAGCAATATCGAACTCCGGAGCAATCATGGCGCCTCCGCCCGAGGTGGTCACCGCGGTCGCCGAGGTGGAATCGACGACCATCGGCACATCGACGACGGTCATCGAGGCGCCCCCTGTGGTGGTCACCGATCCGGGGTCTGTTGGGTCGAGGACAAGGACACCCACCTTGGCGGCAGCCCAGCGACCTTGCGCCGTCGCTCGCGCGGCCACCGGGATATCCGAACTGCCGAAGATCGTGCTGAAATACCGCTTCTGGTTGTAGTTGACGATCACCTCCGCATAGCCTGGCAGCCCAGTGAAGGGGCCGGATAGAGGCGGGATATTGACCGTGGGGTTGGGGAAGCCATTGGCCGCCGCGGACGCGAGCGCCGCCGCCTTCGCTGTCCCTTGTGGATCGAGTCCCAAGTTGGTCACCGCGTTGAGGAACAGATCCTCCGCGGCGGCCAGAGCGGCGGCATCGGCGGCTGACTGGACGCGCTGCCGATCATCCAGCAGCACGCCCCCGTCCACCACGATCGCCGTGAAACTGAGTAACACGACCAGGCACGCACACACCTGGATAGTGACGGATCCGGACCGATTCAGTCTGGAGGCTCTCATGATCTGGCTCCCTAGTAGGACATGGGCATGACCGAGGTGCTGCTCAGTGTGATCCCCCCGAGAAATCCCTCCGGAACCCACTGATAGCTGACGGTCACTGTGACCGTGTTGGTGGTCGCGATGATGACGCCGTTGACAACTCTTGTCACGGTCTGTCCATTGCCGCTGGCGTAGCTCACGGAATAGGTCAGTTTGCTGAGGTCCATCCCGATGGCATTCGGGAGGATGGCATTGTTGTAGATGTCATCGGGTGTGACCGCCGGGTAGCCGGTGTCCTTGGAGTATTGCCAGCCGTGAACCGAGGCGTACCGTGCGGCGCGGCGAGCCAGGGATGACACTTCCTGGTAGCGAAAGATGCCAGCGGCACCCACGATCAGCCCCAGCGTAAACAGAAAGACGGTGGGGTAGACCAGGGCGCACTCCACGGCGGTCGTGCCCGATCGGCGGCAAGCGTTCAAACGCATGGTTAGCTCCTCCACGCAGGCTCTGGCCAGCAACAAGGTGCGGACAACTCGGCGTGGCCCCGTAAGGTCTCCTTCCGAGCGCCCGTGACTCGGGCCAGGTTATTGAGGGGTGACAAGGAACTGCGGCAGTCGGGGTGCCTGATAGGCCCGGACTGTCCGAACAATCACCGTGCTTCGCGGAACCCCCGGGAAGTTCGTCAAGGTGTTAAAAGTGTACGTGACGGTGCAGTCCACATAGGAGCGGCCGTTGCCGTCCACTCCAGAAGCGGAGGTGATTGTCGGCTGGGGACTCAGGTCCGGGGCGTCCGCAAGAGCCGCCGCCGAAATGCTCACATAGGGGGACTGCGCCTGGGCGTAGGGATCACTTGCATACACGGCGCCGTTCCGGGCGCAGTTGTCCACCACCACTGAGGCGTAGAACAGCCGGCTCCAATCAATGGCGATGACGAACAGGAGACTCAGGAAAGGGAGAAGGACCGCCAACTCCACCGCCGCTGCCCCGCGGCGCGGCTCATGTCCACGGCGCTGCATAACTCAGCCCTTTCGACGGGACGCCCAAGGGATCTTTGGAATTGAGGGGGAGACGTGTAGCGGGTGGCGGGTGGCGGGTGACGGGTGGTGGGAGAAGACCAACGACTCTTTTCTTCTCCCGCCACCCGTCACCCGTCACCCGTCACCCATTCGGGCACCGCTCAGCTGGCGGTGGAGCCGATGGTGGTGCCAACGCTGGTGAAGGTCTTGTTGGCGTTGCTGCCCAGGGCCGTGATGGCCGTGATGCACACCACGATAATCAGGGCCAGCATGACAGCGTATTCGACCGCGGTCGGGCCGTCTTCACGCTGCAGGAAATTCGCCACCTTCTGAATGAACTTACGCATACCTCTGCTCCTTTCGGTAGCCTGGCGATCCCCCACCTTCGCAGCGGTGGACCCATGGCTTTGCGCCCCCGTCTCACGACGGGTTTGCCGGTTCGAGGAAGATGGACGCGCTCCGCCAGTCGGAGACGTCCAGAAGAAGAAATGCAACTTCTCTCAACAAGAGATGCGTTCGAGGAGCCTCTCAGCGCGCGCTTTTTTCTGAACAATCCGGAAATTCCGATCGGATCACTGCCTCCTCGCTGGGCCGGCACTGGCATCAGACACCATCCGGGAGAGGATATCCGGTTTTCCTCCCCTCGCCCCCGAGTACAGGGGCGAGGGGAGCAAGAGGCTGTCTCTCCGAATGGCAACAGTATCGTCGCGCCGGGCGCCGTTCGCCAGGGTAGAATAATGCACGCGATGGTTTCCAGGACGATTTTCAGGTGAACCGAACATGCTTCATCCAGAACCAGCGCCTGTCCGACCCCGTGTCCTCGCCCCTGCCAGCGGCGGAGCCCTCCCGCTGGAAGACGAACTGCGGTCGTTCGTAGAGAGCGGCCAGTGCGGGGTGATTCAACTGATTGGCGCGCCCGGCGCCGGCAAGACGACAGCGCTGGCCGACGCTGCCGCGGCCTATCCCCAGCTCCTTTTCCTCGACGAACCCGATCCAAAGGAACTTGCTCAGGTGCCCGGGGACCGGCTGGTCGTCTACTCGACGCGCTCGGCGCGGCCAGGGCGACATCTCGCGGCCTATCGGCTGGCTCCGTGGGGCGAGGATGAGGCCATCGAGTATCTGCTGGCGACGCGGCACTCTCGCTGCGCTGCGGTCATGGCCCGACTCCCGAAGCCGGATCGCGCGCTGCTCGGCGGCCGTCCGGATCTCTGGCGTGTCGTGCTCGATGGTCTGGCTGCTGACCCAGCGCTGCCCGACGCGCGCAGTGCCCTGCATCGCCATCTTGCAGCCCAACTCCCCGACACCGACCTCGTGCAGCGAGCGCGGAGCGCTTGCCTGAATGCCCTGACCGCTACCGACGCGGACGGTCCGGGAGCGATCGAACGACTCGGTGAGGCAGGCTGTCTGCGCGAGCTGGTGCGTGTGCTTCGCCATCCTCGAATGCAACTGCTGCTTGCCGCCGAGCGCATCGCGGCAGACCTGCGGGGCGCGGCCGATTGCGACTACCTGGCGTTAAGGCTGCCGCCGAAGCTGATACGGGCCGCGGCCGGTGAAGTGACAGGCGATGAGCAGGCGCTCGGGCGGCTCCGTAGCCTGGTCGCCGGTCCCGCATGGGGCCAGGCGATGGCCGCAAGCCTGTTGCACGCGGCCGCTCCGGGTTGGCGGCCGGAGCCGGACCAGGTGCTTGTCCTGGCCGGCGCCTATCTCGACCGTGCGCCGTGGGCCGGGGCCCGACTCCCGTCCGCTAACCTGCAGGGCGCGAGCCTCCGCCAGGCCGACCTGACCGATGCCAACCTCGACGGTGCCGACGCCTCCGGCGCCGTGCTGCGCCAGGCGCGCTTGTCCGGCGGTTCGCTGCTCCAGTTTCGCGCGGCACGGGCCGACCTGTCCGGGGCAGACCTTGCCAAGGTCCGGGGCGAAAAGGCCTGCTTCGACGGCGCACGGCTGCGGCGTACGAACCTCGAAGACGCTTCCCTCGGGCGCGCCTTCTTCCGCAACGCGGAACTGACTCATGCCATTTTTGCCGGGGCCTACCTGCTTGGGGCAACCTTCGATCAAGCCAACCTCCGGGGAACCGATTTCTCGGGAGCGAATCTGCAAGCGGCGGCCATCGCACAGCTGCGACTGCGCGACGCCGTGTTTCGTGGCGCTTGCTTTGTGAAGGCCAATCTGAGTGGCTCTGACCTGGAAGAAATGGACCTGGTCGGCCTCGATTTCCGCAGTGCAACCCTGGAGGACGCCCTGCTGACGGCCGCCCAGATGGCATGCGCCGATCTCACCAACGCCAACCTGCAAGGCGCCAAGTTGGGCGACATCAACCTGGAAGGTGCTTCTCTCCGCGGCGCCGATCTGCGCGGCGCGACCTTCCACATGGGCTCGTCGCGCAGCGGCCTCCTCTTCACGCCCCTCGCCTCGGAAGGCACACGCACCGGCTTCTACACCGACGACAGCGACGAGCAGTATTTCAAGGCGCCCGAGGAGATCCGCAAGGCGAACCTGTGCGGCGTCGATCTGCGCGGCGCCCGCATCGACGACGTCGATTTCTACCTCGTCGATCTTCGCGGCGCCCAGTACGACGAACAGCAAGCGCTGCACTTCCGGCGCTGCCGTGCCATCCTGGAGACGCCGGGCTAAGAGACAGTAACAACAAGGCGAGCGGCGCGGCGTGAGCCCGCCGGTAACGGCCAGACACCGGCGGGCTTACGCCGCGCCGCTCGCCAACCAAGTTACATCACCGGCGGGCTCACGCCGCGCCGCTCGCCAAGTTGTTGCTGCCTCGAAGCGGGAACCTGCACCGAGCGAGTGGGCTAC